>CAWVZX010000023.1:0-12410 GCA_963934755.1 uncultured Arcobacteraceae bacterium
GATGCTATTATTAGAAAAAAAGGAAATAATTAATGAATAATTTTAACAATTTTTATGATAGCGTTGAAAGAAGAGAAGTTTTATCTATCATTGTTGTAAACAAAGATTCAGTTCTAAGTAGAATTGTAGATCTTTTTTCTGCTAGAGGTTACAATATAGATAGTTTAACAGTTGCGCCTATACCAAGTACAGAATATTCGCGAATTACAATTATAACAATAGGAATTGCTAGAACAATAGATCAAATTGTTAAACAATTAAATAAACTTATTCCGGTTCTCAAAGTTATTGAATATACTGATGTTATAGAAAAAGATACAGTTCTTATTAAAATACCTTTAGATCAGAATTTAAGTGATATTGATGTTTTAGCACGTGCTTACAATGGTACAATCCAAAATGTTACAGATGATGCAATAGTTGTTTCTGCAACAGATGATCCTATTAGAATTCTAAATTTTATAAAAGTTATAGAAAAATTTAAACCATTAGAAATAGTTAGAAGTGGTGTAGTTGCGATGGAAAGATAATTTTAGAATGAACTTAAAAACTATTTTAAAAGATTTAAAGATTGAAGTTAGTATTAGTGAAAATATTTACAAAGATATAGATATTATGGGATTAAATACTCTAAAAGATGCTAAAACAAATGAAATATCTTTTTTGGAAAATAAGAAATATATTTCAGGATTAAAGAGCTCAAAAGCTGGCGCAATTTTTGTTACGGAAGAATTTAAAGATCAAGTGCCAGTAAATTGTATTGCATTAATTGTACTAGAACCATATAGTTACTTAGCAAAAGCTAGTAAATACTTTGCGCCTAAAATTTTAGAAGATATTGGCAAAGAAGCAAATATTGGTCTTAATTGTACAGTGATGCCAAAAGCTCACCTAGGACTTAATACAGTTATTGGTAACAATTGTATAATAATGCATGGTGCTTATGTGGGTGACAATGTCACTATTGGTGATAATACAATTATATATCCAAATGTTACTATTTATAGAGACTGTAAAGTGGGTGATGATTGTATAATTCATGCAGGCACAGTAATTGGTAGTGATGGTTTTGGTTTTGCAACTACAAAAATGGGTGAACATATTAAAATTTATCAAAATGGAAATGTAATCATTAAAAATAATGTTGATATTGGTTCAAACTGCACAGTTGATAGAGCCGTATTTTCTAGTACGATTATTGAAGATATGGTTAGAATTGATAACTTGGTACATATTGCTCATAATTGTATCGTAGGTAAAGGTTCTATTATAGCAGGACAAAGTGGACTTTCAGGTTCTACAATTTTAGGTCGATATGTTGTTATGGCTGGACAAACTGGAACAACAGGTCATCTAGAAATAGCGCCCTTCACAACTATTTCAGCACGTGGTGCTGTATCTAAATCTATTACTGAACCTAAAAAGCAGTGGGCAGGATTTCCACTGATGGAACACAGATCTTGGCTTAAGCTGCAAGGTAAAATTGCAAAACTTCTTAAAGGATAAATTATACTTTTAAAAATAGCCTCAATAATTACAGCGTTTATTTTAATTTTTTTATCTATTTCAATTTTTATTTCCGATGTAAATGATGTAGGTAAAATCGGTTCAATAGTATCCCGTTATTCAAAGGAGTATTTAGGTTATATTGCTTATGGATATTTTATATTTTTATTATATGCTGTATATAAATTTAATTTCTATACGATTAAATATGTAATGGTTAAAGTTTATGCTTTTATAGTATTATTTATATCATTGATTTTATTTCAATCGTTAATTACAAATGGTCCCTTATCTGGTAAAATTGGTAATTTTCTTACAGAAGGATTATCTCCATTTGTAGGATTAGTAGGTTTATGGATATTTGTACTTATTGGTTTTTTAATATCATTTGTATTATTAGTAGATACCGAGAATTTATTTGATATAAATAAAAATAAACTAAAATTAATTAATCTTTTTAAACTTCTCTTTACTAACAATAAAACTAAAAGTTTACCCGCTAAATTTAATAGAAGTAATGCACAACTAGCTAGGGTAAATGAAGTAGGGGATACAGCAGAAATTCTAATAGAAGATGAAAATATTGTCCAACATCCGAGATGTTCCTCTATTCAAGAATTCATTCCTGCAACAAAACCAATTGAAGAAGAAAGAAAAGCACATTCATTAATTGTAGAGGAGTTAGAAGAAAATAAAAAGCTTTTAGAAGATATAGAAGTTGGTAATGCTATAAAACCAAAAAATTTTAAATTACCTCCTTCTAATATTTTTCAACAAGCACCAAAAGAATTTAAACGTAAAGTAAATGAAATAGTGATAGATCAAAAAATAAAAGATCTTTTAGAAAAATTGAAGATGTTTAAAATAGAAGGAGATGTTGTACGGACATATACGGGACCTGTTGTTACAACTTTCGAATTTAAGCCAGCTCCTAATGTTAAAGTTTCAAAAATTTTAAATCTTCAAGATGACTTGGCGATGGCTTTAAAAGCACAAACTATACGAATTCAAGCTCCAATTCCTGGAAAAGATGTCGTTGGAATAGAAGTTCCAAATGAACAAACGCAAACTATATATATGAGGGAAGTTTTAGAAAGTGATTTATTTAAAAATGCATCATCACCTTTAACATTGATTTTAGGTAAAGATATAGTGGGAAATCCTTTTATTACTGACTTAAAGAAACTTCCACATCTTTTAATTGCAGGAACAACGGGTAGTGGTAAATCAGTGGGATTAAATTCTATGATATTGTCCTTATTGTATAAAAATTCTCCAGATACTTTAAAACTAATAATGATAGATCCAAAAATGATTGAGTTTTCAATATACAATGATATTCCTCATCTTCTAACACCTGTTATTACTAAGCCAATGGAAGCAATTAATGCCTTAGCTAATATGGTTATAGAAATGGAAAGACGATATCTTTTAATGGCCGATTCAAAAACAAAGAATATAGAGAACTATAATAAAAAATCTGAAACTACTCATTATGAACCGTTTCCTTATATTGTTATTATTATTGATGAGTTAGCAGATTTGATGATGACTAGTGGGAAAGAAGTTGAAATATCTATTGCAAGAATTGCACAAAAAGCAAGAGCATGTGGAATCCACTTAATTGTAGCAACGCAGCGACCATCTGTAGATATTATCACTGGTTTAATTAAAGCAAATCTACCAAGTAGAATCAGTTATAAAGTTGGACAAAAAGTAGACAGTAAGATAATTTTGGATTCTATGGGTGCAGAATCATTGTTAGGAAGAGGGGATTTGTTATTTACTCCTCCTGGCATGAGCGGCTTAGTCCGAGTTCATGCTCCATGGAGTGATGAAAAAGAAATTGAAGCTGTAACAGATTTTCTAAAGGTCCAAAGAGAAGCTTCTTATGATATAACTATTATAAAAGAAAAAACAGAAGAAGGTTTTTCTAATAATGGAACTTCTTCTGATATTGGTAACTTAGATGAATTATATGAACAAGCAAAACTTATTGTTATACAAGATAATAAGACTTCTATTAGCTATTTACAAAGAAGACTAAAAATAGGTTATAATCGTTCCGCAACAATTATTGAACAATTAGAAATCATGGGCATCTTATCTAAACCTAATGCAAAAGGTAATCGAGAAATATTAGAATAAGAAGTATTTTATACTTCTTATTCTAAATATTCTAAATATTCTATTTTATCTTGGAAACTATAATTTCCAAACTATAATCTTAAATATGATATACTACTCCTATATTAATACAAAAGGTAAATTATGAGATATCCTCTTGACTGTGAAAATACATTTAAAAAAACTTTTCTTTTTTGGTTATGTAGATTTGTTAGAAATAAGATTACAAGTTTGTCTAATAGACAAGTTTCCAATAAAATAAGACTTGCTCAAATTATACAAGAACTAGTAATTGGTTTTGATTCGATTGATAAATTAAAATTAATAATAAAAGAAGTTCGTAATATTGGAATTAATAGTATCCATGTATATTATTTACCTTTGGAAAAGTTGTATCATTTTATGAATAGATTTGGAGCTTCGCTCATGAAAGAAATAGATGAAGATATTTTAAGTGATTTTCTTGCAAGTGAGACTTCAAGTTTATCTGATGCTACAAAAAAGAATTATCGTATTGCCCTACTTGGTTTCTTTTCTTATATAGATAAACAAAACGAGGAAGAAGATGGAAATACTTTTAGTTATGGAATTGAACTAAAAAACTGGGGTGGACTATCGGGTAAAGGTGGTACGAAACTACCCTCTTTTTTAAATAAAGACGAGGTAAAAAAGTTTATAGCTGGTATTGATGATTATCCTTATAAAGATAAAAATATTGCTGCAAGAAATCGTTTGATTATAAAAATAATCCTTTATACTGGTATCCGTGTAGGAGAGGCTATCTCCATAAATAAAAAAGATTTTAATAAAGATACCGATGCTTATATTATACAAGTAAGAGGAAAAGGAAATAAACCTCGTATCGTTATGATAAAAGAGAAAATTATAAAAAGAGATTTATCTATTTGTTTAGATTGTAAAGAATGTGAAAAAAACTTATTATTTTGTAATCAAAAAGGTACACAATTGACACAGTCATATATTAGTAGACTAGTAGAGCAAATATTATTAAGTGTAGGTTTACGAAAAGAGAAGAATGGTGCACATATGCTAAGGCATACTTTCGCAACTTTACTATATCAAAAGAGTCATGATTTGATCTTAGTGCAAGAATCTCTAGGACATGCTGATGTAAATACTTCTAGAATTTATACTCATTTTGATACAAAACAACTGTCAAGAACAACTGATATATTTTAGGAATCTATAGAAGGAATTACCATAAAGATTCAGTATGGTAAGTATCTTCTTTTTTTATGAACTCTAAATAGATAAGATCTTCATAGTCCAAGAATAAAGAATATTGATCTATAAAGATTGTTTCTTGTATATTAGATTTATTTATATATACTGAGTCATTCGTAGTTGATGATAAATTATATAGATGGTATTCAACCATTGATGGAGCAAGTGAATGAATCTCTTCTTCTAGTTGTTTCAAACAAGAAACCTTAAAAATATTGAATAGTAAATTTTTATCTATTTGAATAATCAATTAGTTATTAAATCCATTTAATAGTGACTGCATTCTACCTAAATTGATTTCTTTATCTTCATCTTTTTTTTGATAGAAAACATTTTCCTTATTTTCCTTATTTTTATCTTTAGTTTCCTCGATTGCTGGAGTAATGACCTCTTCTTTAATCTTCTCTTCTGCTGTGCCTAAGATATTTTCTATTCTTCCTAACATAGTATCCATTTCTGTGGAGTGAAAGTTACTTGTGTCATTGAGTGCACCAAGTTTACTATCTAAAGTATTATTTTTTAACTCTAAATCATCAATTTCTTCTTTTAATATTTCAACTTCTTCTGTTAATATTTCAACTTCTTCTTGTAATTTTTCGTAAGCATCTAAAAGTTGGTTAAGTGCTTTACTTAATTGCTGAACTGTGCCATTATCTTGCATTTAAAATCCTTATTATATATATAGAATATTATCAAAATTTAACTGATAATTCCATCAATTTTAAGTAAAGATTTTATATCTGCTTCTTTACCTGCGAACTGTAAGTATAAGCTATTCATATCTGAACTTCCACCCTGCCCTAATATAATATCTTTATAACTAGTAGCTAGTTCTTTATTGAAAATACCATTTTCTATAAAAAGATAATAGGCATCTGCACTTAATACTTCAGCCCATTTGTAACTATAATATCCAGCAGCATATCCTCCTGCAAATATATGAGTAAATCCATTTTGAAATTTATTATAAATTGGCGGTTTAATTACAGATATTTCATCTCTAATTGCATCAAGTATATTTTGTACTTCTTCTTCATTGTATAATTTTTGATGTATTTTAAAATCAAATAATGCAAACTCTAATTGTCGAATAGTTGTTAATGATGATTGAAAGTTTTTAGCTTTTATTAGTTTATCTATTGCACCATCATCTAAAACTTTTCCGCTCTCGTAATGCTTTGCAAATAGTTTTAATACATCTTTGTCATAAGCAAAGTATTCTAAAAACTGTGATGGGAACTCTACAGTATCCCAAGCAACACCATTTATACCACTTACAAGCGGTTCTTTTACAGTACTTAACATGTGATGCAATGCGTGACCCATCTCATGAAATAAAGTCACTACATCGCTATGTCTTAGTAATGAGGGTGTATTTTTAGTCGATATCGGAAAATTACATACGATATATGCTGTTGCTAAAGTTTCTTTACCGTCAATGATACTATGAGTGTGCCAGTTGTGCATCCATGCACCAGCATTTTTATCATCTCTTGCTTCCAAATCGATGTAAATACGAGATATTTTTTTATCTGTACTTGCATTTGTAATCTCATATACATTTACTTTCTCATCCCAAGTAGGAGTTGTAACTTCTTTAAATGTGATATCAAATATTTTGTTTAAGAATTCAAATAAACCCTTTAAAACACTAGATTTCTCAAAGTAAGGTCTATAGTACTCTTCATCTATATCGTATTTTTTTTCTTTTAGTTTTTGACTATAATATCCTAAGTCATAACTTTGTATATCATTACAAGCATCTTTTTTACTAAAAACTTTAAGCTCTTCCACTTCTTCTTTTGCTTTATCTTGTGAATACTTACCCAGTTCTGATAAAAAGTTTAAAACTTCATCTTCTGATTTTGCCATTTTAGTAGCAAGGGAGAGTTGTGCATAGTTTTCAAAGCCTAATAAATTTGCTTCTTTATGTTTAAGTTCTAATATCTGTTCTATTAGTTTGCCATTTTGTGGAGCTTTTGTACAGTAAGCTTTATATATTTCTTCTCTTTTTTCTCTATTTGTTCCGTAAGTTATATATGCAATATATGATGGCATTTGTAATGTAAATTTGTATTTTGTTTTAGCATCTTTTTCATCAACAAAAGTTGCAATCTCTAAATCGCTTTTAGGAATTTCTTTAACATCGTCAAAGTTTTCAAGTATCATTTCCCAGCTATTTGTAGCATCAAGAAGATTTTGAGAAAATTTTTTCCCTAGTTCACTTAACTTAAGATTTAAGTCTTCAAGCGTTTGTTTATTTTCATTACTAAGCCCACAACCACCAAGTTTAAAATCTTTTATTTCATTTTCTAAAATATTTTGTTGTTCTATTGTTAAAGAGCTATTATACTTAGGCTGTATATCTTTTATTGCAGTATAAACATATTCATTTGATGATAACTGTGAACTATAAATGGAGATTAAAGGTAAACACTCATTATAAACTTTTTGTGTATTTTCACTATTTTTAACACTATCTATATGAAAAATAGGAGTACAAAACTGTTCTAATTCTTCGCCCATTAAAGCCATGGGATGTACAAAATTTTCATAAGTTTTATCTTCTATTTTGAGTAACTCTTCTAATTTTTCTTTATGTTCTTCTATTATTTTTTTAAGTACTTGTGCACTATTGTCGAAATCTTTTAAATCAAATTCTTTAAACATTTTTTACCTTTTATAATATTATTTGTAAGTATACTGAAAGTATCTTTTATAATAGTTTGAGTTGAATTTAGATAAATACTGTCAATTTATATTAAACTAATGATTAAGTTTAATATGACAATGTTTTTTCATATCCAGATAAAAATAATTGTCTCTGTGGACAATTTTTCATTATTGAAAGTTGTATTACAGCATAAAGAGACCAACACTCTTTTTCAATATTTGGAGTAGAAATTTTCCCTTCTTTAAATATGTTATTTCTGAGTTTAAATAGACGATGTACTTCATCGTTAATCACATTAGATTTTAAATCATCTTGGAAAAATTTTTGACGTTTTTTGCCATTAGTTTCTTGTCCTGAGTAAGAGTTAATAATTGCCTCAAAAGCTAACCACATTAAGATAAAACGCTCAGGCGGATATGTTTGCGAAAATGCTTTATCAAGAAGAATAGTAGCTTCATCTGGTATTTCTATTACTCTGGATTCTTCAATAGCTGGAGTCTCAAACATATTTAAATGTTGGGTATCAAACATTGATGCAAAATCTTTATCTGAATGACGAGTAGAACTTTTTTTATCATTAACAAAATGTCTAATGATAAGAAGCTCTCGTGCTATTGGAACCCCAAATATAAGCCTAAGTGTATTTACAGTATGAATTGTCTGAGTTTCATGATTCTGTTCATCTTCTTTGTTTGAATAACAAAAGGTAAGCTTTAAGTTGTTACTATTATCTGGAATAAATTCTTTTTTTATTGAAGATATACATTGTCCAGATCTCTCATAATATTTCATCCATCTCATACGATGAGTATTATGTCCCTTCTGTGGAACTACCAATGAAACATCGACATTATTAACATTATTGCTGGTTAAAAAGTTTCGGATTTTTGGTAAGTCTACTTGTTGAAGAGAGGAACTCCATATAGTTTCCCTAAAAACAGAGAATCCTATCTTTCCCCACTCTTGAATTATCTTATTTTTAAAGTTATCAATAATATTATTTCTCCATTTTTAGGAAGTTTATTATTTATATACTGGGTACTATAATTGTTTTTCTAAATAATATCCAGTATAACTTTTAGTTTCTTTATGAGTTGCGGCTATTTCTTCTGGTGTACCTTGTGCGATGATTTGTCCACCTTTAGCACCACCTTCATATCCCATATCTATTATATAGTCTGCATTTCTTACTACATCAAGATTATGTTCTATTACTATGACACTATTTCCTAAGTCTACAAGGTGATGTAAAACCTGTGTAAGTCTATCTACATCAGCAAAATGAAGTCCTGTTGTTGGTTCATCTAATATATATAAAGTCTTTCCTGTATCTTTTTTCGATAACTCTTTACTTAGTTTAATTCTTTGAGCTTCACCACCACTAAGTGTAACTGCATTTTGTCCTAGAGTTATATAGCCAAGTCCAACATCTAGTAAAGTTTTTAGTTTCGCATGAAGTTTAGGAACTTTTACAAAAAAATCAAAAGCTTCATCTACAGCCATACCTAAAATATCCGCTATAGATTTTCCTTTGTATAATATCTCTAAAGTTTGAGGATTGTATCTAGCTCCGTTACAATCTTCACATTTCACCATAATATCTGGTAAAAAGTGCATCTCAATTTTGATTTCTCCCTCACCTTGACATTTTTCACATCTTCCACCTTTTACATTAAAACTATATCGTCCTATAGCATAACCTCGAAGTTTAGATTCTTTTGTTTCAGCAAATAATTTTCTTAAATCATCCATAAATCCTGTATATGTAGCAGGATTTGATCTAGGAGTTCTTCCTATTGGGCTTTGATCTAGATATATAACCTTATCTAGTTTTTCAAGTCCTATTATACTGACTCCATCTACTTTTGTGATTTTTCTAGCATGATTTAAAAGTTCTCTTGCCACAGGTAAAAGTGTATTTAAAATAAGTGAAGATTTTCCACTTCCACTTACACCTGTAATCGCACAAAGATTTTTTAAAGGTATTTTTACATCAAGATCTTTTATGTTGTTTATATTTACATTTAGGATTTCTATAAATTCTTTTTGTGCTCTTCTTTTGTAATATTTAATTTCTTTTGTTCCATTTAAATATTGAGCTGTTAGTGTATTGCTCTTCATGAGCTGTTTCATAGTACCAGAAAAAACAACTTCACCACCATATTTTCCAGCATTTGGACCAATATCAACGATGAAATCAGCAGCTTCCATAGTTTCCTGATCGTGTTCTACAACGATTACAGTATTACCTTTTTCTTGTAGAGCTTTAAGTGTTTTGATTAGTTTAGCAGTATCTCTTTCATGTAGTCCAATACTAGGTTCATCTAAAACATACATAACCCCAGTTAAACCACTTCCAATTTGAGAAGCTACTCGTATTCTTTGTGCTTCACCACCAGAGATTGTTCGAGCATCTCGTCCTAAAGTTATATAACCTAACCCTACATCAAATAAGAAAAATATTCTGTCTCTTAGCTCTTTTAAAATTGGTGCAGAAATCATTTTTTCTTGTGCATTAAAATATTCAAAGTTTTTTTCATCTTGGAAAAATGCATGCGATACTTCTATTGGCATATCTAATATATTTGCAATACCTGAGTCAGCAACTTTTACAGTTAAAGAGGGAGCTTTTAGCCTATGTCCTTCACATACATCACAAACTTTTTCAGTCATATATGCATCCATCTCTTTTTCATCTTTAATCATATCGTAGGCAATTTTTACGATACCTTCCCATTTTCTTGTTAGCTTATGTCTTTTCCAAACAAATTGTGCTTCTTCGATTCCACCCTTTAAGATTGCACCCTTTTGATGTGGTTCTAATTCTCCAAAAGGTATAGTAATATCAATATCTGCAGCCTCACAGTATGCTTGTAACATTTTGAAATAATATCCCTTATTAAACCCATAGATAACTTTTACAGCACCATCTTCTATACTAATGTCACTGTTTATAACTTTTTTCATATCAAGAGTAAATCTTATTCCTAAACCATCACAACTTGTACAAGCACCTTTTGGGCTATTAAATGAAAAACTTAAAGGTTCAAGTGCTTCAAATGATATTTTACAATCAAAACAAGCCATATGCTCACTATAATGAATATGTTGTTCACCCCCTACTTCTTCATGATTTAAAATATCAACTTCTAGTTCACCAAAAGCTTCTTTTAAACCTTTTTCTACATCTTGAGCGATTCTTTCTTTATTTTCTGCTTTTACCACAACTCTATCAATTACAACTTTAATTGTATGCATTTGAGACTTAGCAAGTTCTATCTCATCATCTAAACGAATCATTACACCATCAACCATAGCTCTTACATAACCTTTAGCTCTAAGTGATTTAAAAAGGTCGGCAAAAGTACCTTTTTTTCTATTGATAAGAGGGGCTAGAATTACAATTTTTGAGTTTTCTGGTAGTAGTAAAACTTGATTTATAACATCACTACTACTCATTTGTGAAATTGGTTTTTCACATTGATGACAATGTTGTTTGCCTACTCTTGAATATAAAAGTCTTAAATAATCATATATTTCAGTGATAGTTCCAACAGTTGATCGAGGATTTTTAGATGTTGTTTTTTGATCGATTGCAATAGCAGGAGTTAAGCCCTCTATTCTTTCTACATCTGGTTTCCCTATTTTTCCTAAAAATTGTCTAGCATACGCACTTAAAGATTCTATATATCTTCTTTGACCTTCTGCATAAAGAGTATCAAAAGCTAAAGTTGATTTACCACTTCCACTGAGGCCTGTAAATACAATGAGTTTATTTTTTGGTATTTCTAAATCTATATTTTTTAAATTATTTTGATTTGCTTTGAAAATTTTTATAGTGTCAGTCATTGTAATATTGCCTTTTATGAATTAAGACAATAGTTTACTATAAAGTTATTTTGTATTCGATGAATTTGTATCTTTACTTATCGTAGTTTTGGTATATTTAATATAGGTATTTGGCTGTACTACAAGAATTAAGCCATATATGACAAACAAAACTCCCACTATTATACCAATCTGAGACAACACTTTTTTTTGAAATCTTATATTTGAGAGTAATAGGATTAAAATTAAACCAATTACTAAAAAAATCATAGCTATTTTCATTTAATTTACCATGGTTAATGAATATATATTCATAACGTCTTTCTTTATATTTTATGAGCAATTATAGGTATATTGTGTTTAAAGTAAAATTAATTTTTCTCTTTACATATTTCTTCTCTTCTTCTTTTATGTTCTTTACCATCTTCAGAAGTTGATTCTGTGTGAAAAGGTTGTAAAGGTAGAGTTAAAATTCTTTTAATAACTCCCATAAATCCTTTTGTTCCTTCTTTGAGAGTGTTCGTTTCTAAAATAGGATTTTCTGTCGTTCCTGATATTTTAATATTTGTATGAAATCTTCCATCATCTCCTAAGATTATATAACCAACAGCAGGAATGTAGTTTATTATCTTAGTAAAGTCCTTTAAAAATGATACATTAACATTTGCTTCTACTTGTTTTGTTTTTAAATCAAAATGAGAATTTACTATAAAATTAGACACTTTACCATTTGTATATAAATCATATACTTGTAGCTGTTGTCTTGATAAACAATATTTAAAACTACCATTTCCCTTTTTGATATAATATCCATTTGTATCAAAACCTCTTTCTGCCATTCTATACAATGTAGGTAGTGCTAAGAGTGGATTGACAATTGCTGGAGTCGCATTTATAAATGTTGTTAAACTATTTACTATAGTTACGTTTTTTACAGTTGTGTTATAAAAATTTATATCTCCCGATAGAAAATTTATATCATCTGCGTATATGCTTAAATCGACATAACCATCTTCTAAAAACTCTTTAT
>CAWVZX010000024.1:0-11879 GCA_963934755.1 uncultured Arcobacteraceae bacterium
ATCTATGATGAGTTAAAATTTAATGGTATTGAAGTAATTATAGATGATAGAAAAAAAGAAAGATTTGGTTTTAAAATGGGCGATTTTGAACTAATAGGCTTTCCTTATGCTATTGTGATTGGTAAAAAACTACAAGAGGGTATAGTAGAACTTATAAGTAGAAAAACTGGTGAAAAAATTGATATCAAATTAGATGATGTAACAGAAGTAGTTAAAAAACTATAAGTTTTAGATATAAAAAAGGAATATAAAATGAAACAGTACGAAACATATAAATGTAGCATTTGTGGTAATGAAGTAGAAGTGAATCATGTTGGTGGTGGTGAATTACATTGCTGTGGACAAGCCATGGAAATGACTACAGAAAATCTTACTTTAGTGAATCTAATGAAAGCATTTAAAGGAGAATCAGAAGCTAGAAATAAGTATGAATATTTTGCTAAAGTTGCTCAAAAAGAAGGATACAGAGATATTGCTGAACACTTCCAGCGAGCTGCTAACAATGAAAAACAACATGCTAAAATGGAACTCGCTTTACATAATAGAATGCTAAATGATAGTGAAGATAGTTTTGGTAATACAGCAGCAAATCTTCAATGTGCTATCGATGGTGAGAGTTATGAAAATATTACAATGTATCCAGACTTTGCAGCTATTGCAAAGGAAGAGGGATATAAAGAGGCTGAAAAACTATTTACAGGTATTGGCAAAATAGAAATAGAACATGAGAAGATGTATAGAATGCTTCTAAAAAGACTTGAGGAAGGAGCTGAACATTTAAGTGAATACGAAGAGGAAGCTTGGATTTGTGAAGTGTGTGGTCATATTTACTATGGTAAAAAAGCTTTAAAAATGTGTCCAGTGTGTAAGCATCCACAAGAATATCAATCAAGACTGAATTCTAAAAAATAATTTTAAATAGACTAGTAAGTCTCTTGGTCGCTACTCTTTCTTATCCAATAAATCAAAGACCTTCTTTTCTTTTGCTATCTGTATTTTCTCTTGAGAATTAGCTTCAGGATTAGTAAAAAATATCCCACCGTTTAGCATACTTTTCGCACTTCCTAATTTTATTTTTGCACCAAATACACCTACATCCATATCAATAATTGTAGCTTTATAAAACTTACTATTCGTTTTTAATATATTTGCATATTGCTCTTTGATAAATACATCAAAAATGAGATATTTACCATTTTTTTCTAAATCTACATTATAAATTTCTCCCACTTCAAAGCCTTTAAAATAAATAGGTGAACCAATAGTCAGGTTTTTACTATCTTTTGCCTTGAGTTGAACTCTTAGACCTTTTTTATAATATGTATGATTGGGATTTACAGAATCTAAAGTATATTTTGATTTATGGCCATTATATCTATCTGGTATTAAATATAAATTGTCTCCCAAAATTGTCGAAGAGAGATTTTCTATTTTGTCAAGAGATATACTAGTACCCTGTAGGTATATTTTAGAGTTCTTTCCAAAAAGATATTTGTATTTATGTTCTATATTTAGAGTTATTTTGACTATTCCTTCTAAACTAATATCTTTAATAGCACCTATTTCTATATTTTTATAATAGAGTTTCGAGGTTGTTTTAATATTAAAATTATTTTCTAAATTAAGCTTAATCGTAAAATTATTTTTATCGTTAAATTGATTTATGTCATCATAAAATGCAAAGACTTTTTGAGTTAATTTTTCTTCTTTTATTGGTGTTGTAAAAGTTATGCCACCCATTATAAGCTCTTTTAGATTTGATAATTCAACTTTTATTCCTTCTAATGATATTTTTGTTGTTATTGCTGCTTGTTTATAAAATACTGTAGAATTATTTATTAGGTATTTATATTTATTTTTAATATATCCATACACTATATTATCTTCTTTGGTGATTTTTACTTTATCAATTTTACCTACAATACTGCCTTTGTAATAAATAAAATTGTCAGTTGAAATATTGTTAGTTTGAATTCTAAAACGATAAATTTCTTCCTCGTTATACATAAGTGTAATTTCATCTATTGAATCATATAAGGTATATGATTCTTTTATATTTTTATCAGTAGATGGTGTTATAAAACCAATAGCACTGCTTATTATATTTTTCAAAGATGGAATTTTAATATCTATATTTTCTAAAGATGCTTTCATTTCTAGTGGATTAATTTTATAAAATTGTGTTTTTGAAGAGATTAGATACTTGTATTTATCATAAATTAAAACTTGATACTTAATAGTAAATTTGTCTATAGATTTATCGATAACTTCTCCTATTTGTATCCCTTTGTATAAAATAGAAGATGTGATGTCAAAGTTTCCAGTATTTGATAGTATATAAAATAGTACGCCTTTTGATTTTGGTTCTGAATCGTAACCAATAAATGAATTCTGTTGTTTAAAAGTTTTGAGTTTATTGAGGTTTAGTGAGGCTGGTATAAGTTCTATATAGTTACCTTGGAGTATATTACTTAATCCACTTATACCATCTAAAGATAACACTGGAGAAACTTTATAAAAAAGAGCACCCTTTGTTATTAGATAATTATAATCAGAGTATATATTTGCTTTTACGATAAATTTATTTATATTCTTTTCATCAATTTTTATAGATTTTATGTCACCTATTTGTAAACCATTAAATTGGATGTGACTTTGTCTAAGATCTAAACCATTAATATTTTTTAATGTGATACTTATACTATTACCTATTTTTGTATAGTGGTCATATAGCATACTAATTGAAATTATAATTGCAACAATAGGAGCAACCCACGCTAAAATAATAATTGATTTTTTTCTCTTTGTAACGGCTAAAGACATATTACTCTTTCTCCCATATTAATCTAATATCAAATGATTTACTAGCCATCATAGTAAAAAATACTACTAAAGTAAAGGGCATAATTGCTGTTCCTGACTCTATACTAACTAAGTGATTAAATTGCACAAAAGATGCTGCTATTACTACAACAAAAACATCCAACATGGAGTATTTTCCCCATGCAACATTAATTCTATAGTATATGGTCATGGCTTTTTTGTAATTTTTAAATAAATCATATTTTACCATAAGCATCATCATAAAAACGCTTGTTATCTTAAGTACTGGTATACAAATACTAGTAAAAAAGATTATAAAAGCTATAAAATAATCTTTATCTTCCCATAAGGCTTTTATTCCTTCATAGATTGTATTGTTATATTCTACACCAAATTGATATGTTGGCATTATTGGTAGAATATTTGATGGCACAAGAAAAATTAGTGCTAGTATAAGATAGATACTACTTTTGAGTATTGAGTTTTCAACTTTAGGTTTTGTGTCAATGGTATCTAAAATATCATGAGGATTAAACCACATAATGCTAAGGTAAAACATAATAATATAAATAATATTTACCCAAAAAATCAAGTTAATTTTCATAGTTGTTAACTCTTGAAGTTTTATCATCGAAATAAATATACCGATTAAATATACCTCTGCCATATTCCAGTCTTTTATAGCATCATAGAGTTTGATTGATTTGTAAAGAATAGTATGTGATACACCAATTTTTCGTCCAAATATAATAAAATTTATTAAAAATATCATTGCAATAGGTATTATAATTATGGTTAAAAGAAGTATTGCAGAACTTAGTGGATAGTCATGTTGATACAAAATACTAATAGAATCTAAAATAGAGCGACTCTTTGTATCAATAAGTGTAACTGATAAAAAATCACTTGTAATCATCCAAAAGAAGATTGCAAGAGTAGAAAGTGACATAATAACAACAGAAGCAGATGATGCTCCACTTCTATAAACTACTCCATTACATTTCGGACAAGTATACTCAAAACCAGCAGTAAATTTCCTTATTCTTAATTTTGTACCGCAATACTTACAGGGTATTTTATGCATTTTTGTTTATTTTATATGATTTCTTATCTATTTAAATATGGCTTTAGAGTACTCAATCTCTCATCAACCAAGCCTCGACCTACTGTAAAATGATATAAACACTGGTGTGAGAGATTATTTAGTCCTAAAACATTGTGAAATACATCATCTAAATAACAGCCAATTCCTGTTGCACTTAACTTTAGCGATGTAGCTTCAAGATAAAGTTGCTGTCCTATTGCTCCACATTCCCAATATAATTCTTTGTATCTATGTGTTCCATACAAATTTAGTTGATTGGAAAAATCTGCTAACATACCTAAAGAAAAAGCACCATCTTTTGCTATGTCTTGTGTGCATGAAATTGCTTTTGCAGTAAATTTAAAATCTCCTTCTTTTAGTAAATATAATTTTCCAGCTTTTGTATCTATTTCTTCCCATAAAAATTCGTCTTTAAATTCTTTTTTGAGTCCATTTTTATATTTAGCATCTCGTATTAAAATATAAAGTCCAGATTCTAAATCTTTTACATTATGTATAAAAAATACTAAATTTACTGCAGTTATATTTTCATCGAGTGTACTAGAAACAGAAGCTACAATTTTCTCAAAACTCTTAAAAGATATTTCATTGTCATTTGGATTCATCATTTGAGCTGATCTTCTTTTGAGTACTATATCTTTGGAATCATAACTTTCTTCTCTAAAAGTATTTTGAGTACTTGTTTGTTTTTCTATTTGTATATGTTCTTTTGTTGTTGCATCTTCGATACTTTCAAGTATCTCCCAATTGTGCCATGAATTACTTAAGTGATTTGCAAGAGGTTGATACCTGTCTTCAAAACTCTCTCTAAGGTTTTGTATATTTATACTTTCATTTATATCTTCTTTTGATATAAGTAAAAGCATATCAGGAGTTTCTCTTTCTTCTTTTATATATCTGTCTTTTTGATTGAGTCCTATTAAGCTAGATAACTCTTCTTCGTTTACATTAACTCGTTTTACTTTCCATCTAAGTATTAAAGCCGAAACTTGTAAGGCTCTAAATGCATGACCACAGTCAAGTTGAGTATATCTCCAAGACCGTTCTCCATATTTCCAAGCTTCTCTCCATACTATAGAAGAAATAGCTAGTAAAAAAGAATCCTCTGGTAAATCTAACTCTTTTTTAGTATTTGCTATTAATTCTAAAGAGTGATTTTTTGGAGCATAATGATGTAATCCATTTTCAATTTCTTTTATATTAGAAGCTATGATATAAGCTTCTGTTGGTTGTAGATTTCCACTTGAGGCATTACATCGTAAAGCCCAAGACTGACTGCCTGCTTGTTTGATGGCAGCTAAGCCTAGTGAAAATTGAAAAAATTGAGAGATTGATTCTAAACATAAAGGTGCGATTTTTCTTTCCTCTTTTTTAAAAATCTCATGATAAGGTAAAGTGTTATATTCAAAAGCCAAAGGTAAAAGAGTTTGCTTTGCATCTTTATATGTTCTATATGGATCTGGTTGTGTCGCCCAGTCCATATAACCTAATGATCGTGCATATCTTTGATTTGAGTGTTTTGTATTATTGTGATAGGTGTAAACCATTTGTAAATTTTTATTCATAAAGCATGGTATCAAATATAGTTTAAGTATTCTTTACTAATCTATACTAAAAATAAATTGTAATTTCATATAACAATTACTTAGATACACTTTTTCATAAATAAAAAGGTTAATACTATGGATAATATTTCAAAAAAAGAACGCATTAAAGGTGCCTTTTATGGGGCAATTGTTGGAGATGCTTTATGTCTAGGGTCACACTATGAATATGATGCAAAAAAAATATATGATGCATATGGAAAAAAAAATATAGAAAACTTTATGAGTCCTGGTGAAATGATGGGTGGAGAAACACATGGTATTGGGTGGGGGCAGAGGAACTATCACCCAGGAAAAAGTGCTGGTGGTAGTACTGATTATGGGGATTATAATATACTAGTACTAGAGCATCTCGCTAATTTAGCTAAAAAAAACGAAATTTTTACAGTTGAAAAGTTGATTCCACATTGGATGAATCGCTTTGAAAATAACTGGAATTCATGGGTTTGCACTATGACAAAAGAAACATATACACAAATTAAACAAAATGTTTCCGTTCAAAATGCAGGTGGTTATTCAAATGCCATGGCTATTCGACATGTCGCTGGATATGCTTGTTTTGATGATGAAGAAACTCTTGCTGCTTTTGCAAGAGATGTTATGTTTACACATAAAAATGAAGAAGCATTAGCAGGAGGCGAATTTTTTGCTAGAGTTACTTGTAGAATTTTAAATGGACAAAATCCTAAAGATGCTCTAGAAGAAGTGGCTGTTGGGATGAGTACATTTATCCAAGATAAAGTGGCTATTGCTATTAAAAAAGTTGCAGAAGCTCAAGATGAAAAATCAGATTTACACAAAGAACAATTTTGTGATGATTTAGCTCTGACTTCAATGGCAAAACTTTGGGATGTAGGAAGAAGCGAACCTATCCGAGTCGGGAAAGCTAGTCCTACTGAGGGTACACTTCCTGGGGCTGTTTATTTTATACTAAAATATTATGATAAAGAAGATGCACTTAATGAGGCACTTGTAGCAAATACAATGGTAGGTGGGGACAATGCTTCTCGAGCTATAGCTATAGGTATGGTACTAGGAGCATATAAAGGTGTAAATAATATAAAACCTAAGTGGATCAAGTCTTTAGATCAGTATGAGTATTGTGAAAACCTACTTGATACTTTGCCTTTATTAAAAGATTAGTTAAGGCAGAAGTGGG
Source organism: uncultured Arcobacteraceae bacterium (assembly GCA_963934755.1). Classification (GTDB taxonomy): domain Bacteria; phylum Campylobacterota; class Campylobacteria; order Campylobacterales; family Arcobacteraceae; genus JAIOSF01. The sequence continues at coordinate 6,692 of CAWVZX010000024.1, forward strand.
ACTTAAATTTTAAAGTGGATTGAGATATAAAATAGCATCATCTTGATCAATATAAAAGTCAAAATGCTTTAAATAGTTCATTCCCAATAATCCATCTAATTCTTTATTGAGTTTACTGATACTAATTTCAAAGTTATTGAAGCTTAAGTTATTGATAGAAAAACTTTCTACTTTTGCACTGTAGGCTTTAACTAGCCCGTTAGCAGTATTTAAATGAATGGTTTTGAGGCTCGATAGGTCTAGGTTTAAGTCTTGTATTAAAAGATCATTGATCAAAGTTAGTGAAGCTCCTGTATCAATAAGTAGCTTTACTTTTATATTTTTATTAATGATGGCGTTTATATAAAAATGTGTTCCTTGTCTTTGTAGAGGAATTTTTTGTTTAAATTTTTCTACTATTTTCATTTTTTTATTTATGGCATCAATATATTGTGAAGCACTATTTTGATATAAACTATCATAATAAATTTCTTCAAATAAATATTTGGCTTTTTCATAATTCTTTAAATATAAATATAATTTTGCTAAAGTATATTTGTATTGGTTATTTTGTGGTTCTTTATCGATGAGGTATTCTAGAAAATCAAATTGTTTTTGTGCATTATTTTTTTTACTTAATATGGTCAAATAAGAAGATATATTTGTTTCTAGTTCTTTTAATACTATGTCTTCTACAATTTTGCTAGTGTATTGATTTTTTATTTTATATAATATATCAATGGACTTTTCATACTCATTTTGCTTATACATAATTATATTTAAATAGTAAAGTGCATGAGGATCTTCATAATAGATTTTCAAAAAAAAGTTGAGAAGTTTTTGAATTCCTAAGTTATTTCTTGAAATTTCTTCTTTAATAAAGCTAAATAAAATTTTATCATATTTTTGTTTATTATTATTGTTAGATTTATTTTCATAAAAGAGTATAGCACTTTGATATTGTTGGCTTGAGAGCAATGATTTAAATTCTTCTAATGGATTTACTTTGAGAATCTTTTCTTTTTCAGACAATACATTTTGGACATTTTTTTTATCGGACATTTTTGTTTCTATATTTTGAATGACAGATTTTTTTTCAATTTCTTTTATTTGAGTTTGCAGTTCTTTTTTATCTTCTGTATGAGACTCCATCTCAGAAGTATAGTGGTTGATTCCAAATCCAATACCAATTCCTAGTGCAAAAACGAATATAGTGAGAAGTATGTTGTTCAAAAAAATTTCCTTTGCTTATTGTGTTTATTCTAGCATAATTTTGTATTCTATTTATCTAAGATTCTTTCAAGCCTTTTCGCATAGCTTCAACTAAGTCTTCATCGGCTTCTACTCCTGTAAAGAGTTCAAAAGCCAATACCCCTTGGTATAAAAGCATATCTTCTCCATCTTTGTAGTTCAGTCTATTTTCTTTTGCTTTTTGCAAGAATGGTGTCATTTTTCCGTAGATACAGTCCATCGCATAAGTAGAATCACTTAAAATATCGTCCAGCATCTCCACAGAAGTAGGATAGTTGTCATCTTTTAGTCCCGCACTTGTACAGTTTACAACTAAGTCGTAATCTTCACAGATAAAATTATCCCAGCTGTAAACAGTACAATCTAAATCTATGAAGAAGTCCAGTTTGCTTTTACTTCTATTTAAAATGGTTGTTTCTATTTTAGCTTCACTGAGTGCAACTGCAATTGCTTTGGCAGTGCCACCAGCCCCTAATATAAGCACATTTTTTATATCATTAAATTCTTCGATCGCTTTCATAAATCCTGGCGCATCAGTATTGTAAGCTATAATCTTGCCATCTTCTATTATATATGTATTGACTGCACCTATTTTTTTAGCAATACCTTTTACTATATCAGCCTCTTTAAATGCAATTTCTTTATGAGGTACAGTGATATTAGCTCCTGTTATATTATTATTTAGAAATTCTTTTTTTAAACCTTGGCCATTTTCTATAAGTGTTTTATTGTAGTTACCTTCAAAATGAATTTGCCTAAATCCTGCGTTGTGCATTTGTGGTGATTTTGAATGTGATACTGGGTTTCCATATATTGTAAATTTGTTCATTATTTTAGTTTTCCTAATAAGAGTTGAGTCCAGTTTACATCTTTGTCTTCATGTGCTTTAGCTACTTCAATCGTTTGTTCTGATTCTACGTCTGCAAGTAAAGGAGTGTTTTGTATTTCTGTTGGCGTAGCTTCTTCTCTTTGCTCTTTTTTACTTGTAATCAAGGATTGATGCTCATTATTTAAGCTAAAGATGAGTTCATCCCTATACATCATAACAAATTTTTGAAAGATAAGAAATTCAACATATTTATCATATTTCCCAGGGTATTTTAAATATTTATCTTTGATTAGATTATCATATAAGATTGTGATATTGTATTCTTCATTGTAATATTGTGCCAAAATATTTGCATCTCTTACTAAAATATTTAAGCATACGAACTCTCTATATTCTTCTGGAAATACTTTTGTTAAAATGCGTGTATAATTTCTTTTTTGGAACTTTATATCTTGTAGTTCTAATAATATTTCTATTTGATTTTGTAGGGGTAAAAGTTCTTCTAACCATTGCAAGATGAGGTCTTTATTTTTATTGACAATGGCTTCAAATGAGCCTTTTCCTGTATAGGAATATGTATTATTTTTGATTTGACTACTGATAATTAAAAGTTTTTTCATAATAAGCCTTTATGTAATTTATACAACTTGTATTATTATACATTATATTTCTTAAATTGTTCTCATATATAATTTAATGATTCTTTAGATATAATATGTAATGAATAAAAATGATTTTAACACACTAAATATAGCTAAAAATAATATAAAAAATTTAACTTCTCTAGGTTTTTTAAAGATGACACCCATTCAAGAAAAAAGTTTACCTTATATCTTGGAACATAAAGATGTTATCGCACAAGCAAAAACTGGAAGTGGAAAAACAGTATCTTTTGGACTTGGTGTTTTAAATAATCTTAATACTTCAAAATTTCGAATCCAAGCTATTGTTTTATGTCCTACAAGAGAATTAGCAGGACAAGTTGCAAATACATTAAAAGAATTAGCAAGATTCGAACACAATATAAAAATATTAACTTTAACAGGTGGAGTACCACATAAACCACAAGTACATTCTTTGACTCATCAAGCTCATATACTAGTAGGAACTCCAGGACGAATTTTAAAACATTTAAAAGAAGAGAATTTTTCTGCTGATGATATTAATACTTTAGTTTTAGATGAAGCGGACAGAATGCTAGATATGGGATTTAGTGAAGATATAAACCTTATCATAGACTACTTACCAAAAAATCGTCAGACTATGCTCTTTTCTGCAACATATCCTGCAACAATCGAGAAACTTTCAAGAACAATTTTAAATAATCCAATCAAAATAGAAGTAGAATCAACACATAATGATGAGATAATAACACAAAAATTTTATGAAGTTGCATCTCAGCAAAAGACAAGTTTGCTTTTAAAGCTTTTTAAAAAAACAGATAAAAGTGTAATCATTTTCTGTAATACAAAAGTACAATGTGATGAACTAGCCGATTCTTTAGAATCATTTGATATAGAACCATTGGTTTTACATAGTGATTTAGATCAAAAAGACAGAGACGAAACTCTTATTTTATTTTCTAATAAAAGCTACCCTGTTTTAATAGCAACAGATGTAGCTTCAAGAGGTTTAGATATTGAAGATGTTGATTTAGTTGTAAACTATGATTTACCATTTGATTTTGAAGTATATACACATAGAATTGGAAGAACAGCACGAGCAGGTAAAAATGGACTTGCTGTTAGTTTTGTAAATGATATGAGACATTTTGATGATTTGAAAGCATTTTTTGATAAAGATTTTATTCTATTAAATATTTCAGAAATAAAAGATAATGATGATGTAAAATTATCGTATGAATTTTCTACTTTATATATAAATGGTGGTAAAAGACATAAGCTAAGAGCTGGTGATATTTTAGGTGCCTTAACAGCTGGAATTGGTCTAAGTAAAAATGAAATCGGAAAAATAAATATTCTGGCGACTTGCTCATATGTAGCTGTTAAAAATGATGTTTATAAAAAAGCGTTTGATGGACTAAATTCTAATAGGATGAAAAATAAATATTATAAGGTTTACAAAAGATAGTCTCTAGTAACTTGAGAATATTTTATTGCAATGTGTCCATATCAATAGAAACTATAGTACTCTTGATACTATGCAATATGCTTAACAATACTTGAATATTGGTTGAACGCAATAAAAGTTCATATCTATAATTACTAGCTATTTTAAATATACTACTTTCCCCAAACCCAATAAGTTCAACTTCTTTTTTATTTGCAAAATGATTGACATATTTATCTAATTCTTTTTTTGCCATAAAAGCATTTTTATGTGCAAAGGTAACTCTTGCAATTTTTAAATATGGAGGGTAGAGATTAACTCTTTGTTTCAGTTCATCTTTTAAAAAATCTTTATAATCAGCAACTTCTAAGTAGTGATGAAAAAAGTCTTCATTTTTAGTTTGGATTAAAACTTCACCTAATCCTTTTCTTCCACTTCTTCCAGCTATTTGAATCAGTAATGATAATGCTTTTTCACGAACCCTATAACTCGTCATATTTAAAAGAGAATCTATTCCTAAAACAACTGCTAAAGTTACATTATGATAATCATGACCTTTTGATAGCATCTGGGTACCAACTAAAATATCAATTTCATTTTCATTAAATTGTTTTAGTGTTTTTTTTAGAATAGTATTTGTTTTTATACTATCTCTATCAAACTTTTTTACTACTTTATCTTGAAATATATTTTGTAATTGATCATAAATCTCGGCGGTACCAAGTCTAAAACTTTCAATAGTGCCAGTTTCACATGAGGGACAATTTTTTGTTATAGCTTGAGTATAGTTACAATAGTGACATTGCAAGGCATTATGGTTTTTGTGCAAACTTAAACTCACTGAACAAAAAGGACACTCAATAGAAACACCACACTCGTTACATATTTGGTATTTAAAATTTGCCCGTGTTGGTAAAAAAACTATAACCTGATTATTTTTAGCCATAGTTTCTTTTATTTTATTTATAATTATTTCATCTAAATTTAGATTTGTCTTTAAAAAGGATATTTTCTTTTCTGATTTAAAATATGTTTCTTTGAGTCTGAAATGGGGTACTT
>CAWVZX010000025.1:0-11860 GCA_963934755.1 uncultured Arcobacteraceae bacterium
ATTTTAACTGCTCCACCTTTTATATCTCTTCTTGCTTGAGATGTTGTTGGAACTAAACCACAAGTCACCATTGCTTGTAATATTCCGATACCTATGTCTAAATTAAATTCTTTCATCTCCGTCGGTAGACTCTTTTTTGCAAAAATTCTACTAAATTCTTCTGCTGCTAAAATACCATTTCCAAGACCATGAAATCTATCTACAATTTCAATAGCTAATAGCTCTTTAACTTTTTTAGGGTGTAATCTTTTCGTTTTAACACCATCTCTAATCTCTTCTATTTCTTTTAAACTTTTAGATGAAATCAATTCAAAATATCTCCACATTAATTCATCAGAGATACTAAGTACTTTACCAAACATATCATTTGGTTCATCCGTAACACCTATATAATTATCCAATGATTTAGACATTTTTTGAATACCATCTAAGCCCTCTAAAATGGGCATCATCATTACAACTTGCTGTTTCTTAATATCATAAACTTTTTGCAGTTGTCTTCCCATTAAAAGATTAAATTTTTGATCTGTACCACCTATTTCAACATCTGATTTTAAATGAACACTATCATATCCTTGTAATAATGGATACATAAACTCGCTTACGGCTATAGGTAAATTAGAGCTATATCTCTTTGAAAAATCATCTCTTTCTAGCATTCTAGCTACAGTTAAATTTGAAGCCAATAATAACATACCTGATGAGCCGAGTTCTTGTAACCAATCATCATTATATACAATATCTGTTTTTTCTTTATCTAATATTTTAAATGCTTGAGTTGTATAACTTTCAATATTCTTTAATATATCTTTTTTTGTCAATACTTTTCTTGTTATACTTTTACCCGTAGGATCACCTATCATAGCCGTAAAATCACCTATTAAGAATTGGATTCTCGCTCCATATTTTTGGAAGACTGCCAATTTTTGCAATAAAACGGTATGGCCAAGATGTAAATCAGGTGCAGTAGGATCAAATCCAGCTTTTACATAATAAATTTCATTTTTATCATAATAATTTGTTATGAGTTGCTCTAATCTTTTATCATCTATAACTTCAGAAGAGCCTCTTGTAATCTCCTCTATTGCTTCTTTTATTCTAATGTTCATACTTTTCCTATCTGTAGGCATCTATATTCATATAAAATTCTACTATTTTAACCTTTTGCTCTATTAATGCTCTTACTTCTTGTTTATTGTCATTTTTAATTTCAAAATCAATACTACAATATTGGTTTGTAGCATATTTATCTTTTCCATATTCTATAAATAATATCGTTGCTTCATGATTTACAGATAAGTGAGTGAGTAGTTTCGCCATTTCTCCTCGTGTACTAGGAATACTTGCAACCATCTTATATTTATAAAACTTATCTTTTACCCAATCACAATAAAGCATTTGCTGTTCTTGTTTTATTTTTCTATATGCAGTTTCACACATTTTATGATGTACGATTACATCTTTGGATTCTTTTAGTGCAACTATATCGTCTCCAAATTTTGGATGACAACAGTGGTCGAATGATACTGAATTTATACTAAAATTCGAGTATACTAAAACATTATCAAATTGAATTCTTTTTAAGTTTAATGTTTTAATTTTAAATCTTGCAATTAATCCATTTTTCTTTCTAGTATGCTCCAGTATACTTTTTTTAATTTGGCGTAGATGATCCAAATTATATACAATTTTTTGTAAATTTGTTATTTTAAGTTCTTGCATTTCATACAAAATTGAATTTTTATATCTTGAAAAAATCGTATTAATAATATTTTGGCTTGTTAGTTTATCAATATTATTAAGTCTGCTATGACATAAAAATTTTATTGATTTAATGGCTTTACTTGTTTTTACCATATCTTGCCATGTACATCTTGGAATTATATAATCTCCTGTCTCTATGGATACGATATCACCACTTTTTAACTCTGTTAGAAGTGGTTTTTTTATTTTATTTACATTAGCCTGAATTGCTTTATTTCCAACATCAGTATGAATACTATATGCAAAATCATATGCAGTAGCCCCTCGAGGAAGTGTAAAAATTTCTCCTTTAGGAGAATAAACAACTATGTCTTCACTATATAAATCTTGTTTTGCATCATTGTAGAACTCTTCAACATTAGCTTCGTTTGAAGCAAGAGAATGTAGCCAATCTAAGCTTGGTTCTTTTACGCTGTTAGTACCATTCTTATACTTCCAATGAGCTGCAACACCAAATTCTGCAATATTGTGCATATTAAATGTTCTTACTTGAGCTTCATATATTTTAGAATTTGAAAAGACTGTAGTGTGTATCGTTTGGTAACCATTTTCTTTGGGTACTGAAATATAGTCTTTAAATCGTGAAACCAGTGGCTTATAATTAATATGAATAATACCTAAAACATTATAACAATCAATTGCTTCTTTAACTAATATTCTAATTGCATAAAGGTCAAGTACTTCATCAATGCTCACACCTTTTCTTTGTAGTTTTAAATATATAGAATAATAATGTTTGACTCTACTACTTATTTGAACATCATCATCTAAATAACCATTTTTTTCTAATAATATTTTCGTACTTGACAAAAATTTATTTAAATTTAATTGTATTTTTTGTTGATAAGATCTAATATAATTATCAATTTTAGAAAACTCTTCGGGAAATAAAAATGAAAATGCTAAGTCTTCAAGCTGATTTTTTATTGTTGAAATTCCTAGTCTATGCGCAATTGGAGCATAAACAACCAATGTTTCTTCAGATATTTTTCTTTGCTTTTCTAGACTTAAAGCTTCTAAAGTAAGCATATTATGTAATCTGTCACACAATTTCACAACCATTATTCTAACATCTTTAATAGATGCAATTAGCATTTTTCTAAATGTCAAAGCAGAAGATAAAAGTTGTTTATCATCAGTAGAATCAGCAAGCTCATGTTCACGTATTTCAACAATCTTAGTTAACCCATCGACTATGCAAGCGACATCAGCTCCAAACTCTTTTTCAAGTTCTGTAATCGAAATATCTGTATCTTCAACAATATCATGTAGCAATGCTGCTATTACCATATGTTCATCGTTACTATAATACGCAGTAACTGTAGCTACTAAAATGGGATGGACTACATATGGTTCACCACTTTTTCGAACCTGATTCTCGTGAGAAATTACAGAATATTTTAAAGCTTTTTCCATACTTTCAGTAAAGTCGAAATGTAGTTTTAAAAAATCTATTGCTCCATCAATGGTTTTTATAGATTTGATATTTGTTAGAAATTTATTCAACACCATCAATCACTAAAACACCAGAAGCTATCTCTTTAATTGCAATATCAGTGTATTTCATATTTTTTGTTTGTTCACTATCCAATAAGGGCTTTGCACCTTTACTTAATTCATCAGCTCTTTGACCTACTGCTACTGCTAAAATATATCTATCGTTATTTACTTTTTCCAAGGCTTGTGCTAGTATTTCTTCTAATCTCATTTTATATCTCCTATTTTACTTTACTACTGAACATTGGCTGTAATTGCCTTTGATTATATTAAGTAGATTACCTTTTTTATTCATATTGGCAACAATTATCGGTAGTTGATTATCTTTTGCTAAAGCAATTGCCGTATCATCCATAACTTTTATATGATCTTTTAATGCTTCATCATAGCTAATTACATCTAGTTTTACTGCATCTGCATATATTGCAGGATCTTTATCATAAACACCATCTACTTTTGTTGCTTTGATTAAAATACTTGCTTCTACTTCGCTAGCTCTTAAAGTTGCTGCTGTATCTGTTGTAAAAAATGGATTTCCAGTACCTGCGCTAAAGATGACAACTCTACCTTTTTCAAGATGTCTTTTTGCTCGTCTTACAATATAAGGTTCTGCAATTTGTTCCATTTTGATTGCTGTTTGTAATCTTGCACTTACACCTATGTGTTCCAAAGCTTCTTGCATAGCGATACCATTAACTACTGTAGCTAACATACCCATATAATCGCCACTTGTTCTTTTGATAACTCCATCAGCAGCTGCAGTAACACCTCTTACGATGTTACCTCCGCCTATTACTATTCCAACTTCTATATTATTATCAATCAACTCTTTTATTTCATGCGCGATATATTCTAAAATTTTAGTGTCAATTCCATAGCCATTTTCCCCAGCTAACGCTTCACCTGAAAATTTTACAAGAACTCTTTTATTCACAGCTACTCCTTTTAAGAATTATTTATACCATCATATCTAAATATATATTATGCTATGGTTAAGTAATTATTTTCTTTGACCGATAATTCTTTTACCTCTTTGTTTCGCTATATTTTTAGTCTCTTTTTTCTTTTTCATATTACCAAATGCTCCAGCAGATTTTTTTCTTTTGATATCATCTTTTGTTTCAACAATAGTTTTACTAGCAATCATTTTCATTCTAGTACCTACATCAAAACCATCTAAATCTTCTTTTGCTATTTTTTGTCCTAAATATCTTTCAACTTCTCTTATATTTGCGACATCATATTCATCCAGCAAGGATATGGCAATACCATGTTTTCCTGCACGTGCAGTTCTACCAATTCTATGTACATAATCAATAGGCATAAATGGTAAATCAAAGTTAATTACATAAAATAAATTTACTATATCAAGCCCACGTGCAGCTACATCAGTTGCAACTAAAACAGCAATTTGACCTTCTTTAAATTGTGTTATTGCTTTAGTTCTTGCCCCATGAGTTTTATCTCCATGTATTGAAGCTGCTTTTAATCCATCTAGTTTTAAATTTAAGACAATTTCTTCAGCACTTGCTTTTGTTTTACAAAAAACAAGAACTTGTTTCATATTTTTTGTACCAATTAAAAAAGACAACATCTCAAGTTTTTTAGAAAGTGTTACTGGATATGCTATTTGTTCAATTTTATCATTAACTCTATCATTTGATTTAATCTCAATTATTTTTGGATTTATCATAATTTGACCAGAAAGTTTTTTTATATTTGGTCCTAATGTAGCTGAGCATAGTACTGTTTGTTGTAGTGAAGTTAACTTTTCTAAAATATCTTGAATATCTGCTACAAAACCCATATCAAGCATACTATCAGCCTCATCTAAAATTAATGTATCTACTTTAGTAACATTTATTTTATCTTTTCTTATTAAATCCATAAGTCTACCAGTAGTTGCAATTACTATATGTACTTTACTTTCAAGTTTTTTTATTTGTGGTTTTATATTTGCACCACCATAAACACTACATATTTTGATATCTAGATATGTAGAATAAGATTCAATACTTTTTTCAAGCTGCAGTACTAATTCTCTAGTTGGTGCTATAATCAACTTGCTTAAAACAACATTATCAGTTCCAAAATCTTCTTTTTTGTTTTCAATGTCTTGTAAAATTGGTAAAACAAAAGCAGCAGTTTTACCTGTGCCTGTTTTAGCTATTGCCAAAAGATCTCTTTTTCTTAATAAATGAACTATAGCTTCTTCTTGTATTTTTGTTGGAGCCTCATAGCCTTTATCTTCGCATGCTTTTGCAATTTGGGGACACAATCCTAACTGTCTAAATGTCATTATTTCTCTTTTTATTGAATTTATATATTACTCATTATAGCGAAATTTTACTTTAAAGAATAATTTCATATAAACTTTAATATTATTTATATATAATAGATTACTTAACTAAGAGGTGACAATATGATAAAGAATAAAAATATAATAATCTTTGATACAACATTAAGAGATGGTGAACAATCCCCTGGTGCTTCAATGAATACATCAGAAAAGATACAAATTGCACAACAACTTGAAAAACTAAATGTTGATATTATTGAGGCTGGTTTTGCTGCTGCTTCTCCTGGAGACTTTGATGCTATATCGCAAATAGCCAAAACAATAAAAAATAGTTCTATTTGTTCACTTGCACGTGCAATTGATGGAGACATTAAAGCAGCTGGCAAAGCTGTTTCATTTTCTAATAACAATAGAATTCATACTTTTATTGCAACTAGTCCCATTCACATGAAATACAAATTGAAAATGTCTAGTGATGAAGTAATTAAAAGAGCTGTGCATTCACTTGAATATGCAAAAACATTTGTTGATGATGTAGAGTTTTCACTAGAAGATGCAGGACGAAGTGAATTAGCATTTATGAAAGAGATAACTCAAGCTGTTATTGAAGCAGGTGCACAAACAATTAATTTACCAGATACTGTAGGATACAGACTACCAAATGAAATTAAATACATGGTAGAACAAATGGTAGCATTTATAGATTCTATAAAATCTAATGCGATTGTATCCTTACACAACCACAATGATTTAGGATTTGCTGTTGCAAATACTCTAGCGGGCATAGAAGCAGGTGCTGGACAAGTTGAATGCACTATTAATGGTTTGGGGGAAAGAGCTGGAAATGCAGCAATGGAAGAAATTGTAATGACACTTAAAACTAGGCAAGATTTATTTCCTGGCATTACTACTAATATCAATACAAAAGAAATTTACCGAGCATCAAGAATGGTAGCTAATATTACAGGAATTGAGCCTCAGCCAAATAAATCTATAGTCGGTAAAAATGCATTTGCTCATGAAAGTGGAATTCATCAAGATGGTGTTTTAAAACACCAAGAAACTTATGAAATTATGAAACCTGAAGATATTGGTATTGAAAAAAATAACTCCATTGTTTTAGGGAAACATTCAGGTCGTGCTGCTTTTAAAGACACCATATCAAATCTTGGTTTTACAGATCTTGGGAATGAAGAACTAAATGCTGCTTTTGAAAGATTTAAAGCTATTTGTGATAAGAAAAAAGAGATTACGGATGATGATATCAGAATGATTGTTGCTGATGAACAATTGAATAATAATAAAACATTTGAAGTAACAGCAGTACAAATTTCTGATTTTTCAAATGGAATTCCTAGTGCCGTTGTTACCATAAAACATCAAGATCACGAGATTACAGATGCAAGTATTGGTGAAGGGGCAGTGGATGCAATTTTCAAAACAATAGATAGAATCACTGGATATAATGGTACTTTAACAGACTATAAAGTTAATTCTGTAAGCGAGGGGAAAGATGCCTTAGCAAAAGTAAACTGCAAAGTTACTTTTGATGATGGAAAGCACACGATGCTAGGACATGGATTAAGTATAGATACAATGATTGCAAGTGCACGTGCTTACGTAGGAGCATTAAATAGCTATTTAAGTATGCAAGATATGTTAAAAAAGTCATAAATAATTTTATTCAACTATAGAGGATTTTAATGAACAATATATTTAAAATTACTCAATAGTAAGAATTAAAAGCAAAAAAATACCATTTAACCCACAAATTTCATAAAAATAGTACTTTTATAATACACTGTAGTATTAACATATAATTATAAAAGTTAACAAAGGAAAAATTATGAGTCAAGAAGGATCAGTAGCCCCTAAAGAAAGAGTAAATATTGTATATAAAGCAGATACAAATGGATTAACAGAAGAAATTGAATTACCTTTGAAAGTTATGATAGTAGGAGAGTTTACAACAAATATAGATGAAACAAGACTGGAAGAGAAAAAAACTATTGATTTAAATAAAAATAATTTTAACAGTGTTATGAAAGAACAAAACCTAAAATTAAATACAATAGTTGACAATAAAATGCTTGAATCTGATGAAGTAGATGACTCTGCTAGTATGGAATTAACATTAGATTTTCAAAAGGTTAAAGACTTCGAACCAGATAGTATAATCCAAAATGTACCCGAATTAAAAAAATTGTATGATTTAAGAGAGTCCTTAAAAGCACTTAAGGGTCCCTTAGGAAATATACCTGAATTTAGAAAACTTTTAGAAAAAACTATTAAAGACACACAATCCAGAGAAAAGATACTCAAAGAAATTAATATTTCGGAGGAAGAATAGTATGCAAGAAACAGAAAAAAGTCTAGAAACTACAAGGGTTCAAGAAAATGAAAATATTTCATTATTGGATGGCATTATTAATGCAACAAATACTTATCCTACAGATGAAGGCTATGAGGAAACTAAAAAAGGTCTTGAAGTATTCTTATCTTATTTACTTAATTCAAACCAAGATATTAAAGTAAATAAAGATATTATCGATATAATGATAGCCCAAATAGATCAAAAACTTCAAAATCAATTAGATGAGATTTTACATAATAAAGAATTTAAGAAAATAGAATCCACATGGAGATCATTACATTTTCTAATATCAAAAACCGATTTTAACGAAAATATTAAAGTTGATATTTTAAATGTTACCAAAGAGCAGCTACTTGAAGATTTTGAAAACTCACTAGACATAACCCAATCAGCAATGTATAATCATATTTATACAAAAGAATATGGTCAATTTGGTGGAGAGCCGTATGGTCTAATATTAGGAAATTATGAGTTTGGTCCACACACTCAAGATATAATAACACTGCAAAATATTGCAAAGATATCCGCAATGTCTCATGCTCCATTTATTACAGCAGCATCACCTAAATTTTTTGGAATGGATGATTTTTCACAATTGCCCAATATTAAAGATTTAAAATCACTTCTAGATATTCCTCAATTGTCGAAATGGAGAGACTTCAGAAATAGTGATGATGCTAGAAACATAGCACTGACCCTACCAAGGTTCTTATTAAGAACCCCATATGGTGACGATAAGCCTATTAAAAGTTTCGACTATAAAGAAAGAGCTGCCGATAATAATGATGATTATTTATGGGGAAATGCATCATTTGCATTCTCTGCCAATATTATTAACAGCTTTGCAAACTATAGATGGTGTGCAAATATTATTGGACCAATGGGTGGAGGGGATGTTTCTGATCTTCCTAAGCACTCATATAGTTCAATGGGCAGTAGTGAAATGAAAATACCAACTGAGATTTTATTATCAGAAAGAAAAGAATTCGAACTAGCAAACGAAGGGTTTATAGGTCTTGCCATGAGAAAAGGCAGTAGTAATGCTGCTTTCTTTTCAGCCAATACTGTCCAAAAAGCTAAAACATTTGGAAATACACCAGAAGGAAAAGTAGCAGAATCAAATTATAAATTAAGTACACAACTTCCTTATATGTTCATAATGAATCGGCTCGCTCATTATATAAAAGTGATACAAAGAGAAAATATAGGAACATGGAAAGGACGTAATGAACTTGAAAAGGAGCTAAATGAATGGATTAAAAGTTATGTCTCAGATCAAGAAAATCCATCTCAAGCTGTAAGAAAAAGGAGACCTTTGAGAAGTGCTCAAATTTCTGTTTTTGATGTAGAAGGAGATGCTGGTTGGTATAGAGTTTCGATGAAAGTGGTGCCTCATTTTAAATATATGGGGTCTTCGTTTACTTTATCTTTAGTAAGTAAATTAGATAAAGAACAAGAAATATAAACAATTTAACAAAAAAAAGGATATAAAATGGCTTTAACAGGATACTTAAAATTAGATGGGGAAACACAAGGCGAAATCAATGGTGATTGCAAACAAGCAGGTGATAAAGAAAATAAGATTTTAGTATATGCATGGGAACATGAAATTGAAATTCCTAAAGATACACACACTGGATTACCAACAGGACAAAGAGTTCATAAACCATTTGTGATAACAAAGCAAATGGATAGTTCTTCTCCTAAAATTATGCAAGCGTGTACTAGAGGTGAACAGTTAAAAGAGTGGCAGCTTGACTTATACAGGATTACTGATAAAGGAACAGAGGAACACTATTATACTGTAAAACTTGGTGGAGCAATTATTGTAAAATCTAATCTTCATACAAAAGAAACCTTTTTGGATGCTAATAAACCTTATCATAATATGGAAAAAATATCATTCTCTTATTCTAAAATAACACATATTTTTGAACCAAAAGGAATTGAAGCTGAAGATGATTGGACAGCAGACAATACTTGATTCTCAATAAAAACGCACTAGATATATATAAAGAATATATGTATGTCTGGTAATTATGTTTAAAAAAAGACTATTTGAAAGAATTAAAGATATAGATATAGCTAATAAGAGTAATTCTATTTGTTCTAAAGATGAACAAATAGAATCGATTATATGCTATATCAATAACTTATTGTCTGTGCGTAAAGGTTCATATACTATCAATAAGAATTTTGGAATGGAAAATCTCTACTCCTCTACGGATGTTTCACTTAGTGTTTTTACACAAAATGCTAAATTGGAAATACAGAGTATAATTACACAATATGAATTACGATTAAAGAATGTCGTCGTTACTTATGATGGAACCAGTGGTATTAATGATCAAATATTTAGTATTAAAGCAAAACTAGTTGAAAATCAAGAAAATGTTATACTATATTGTACTTTAAACTTTGATGGCAAAATTACAATCATAGCACTAGAAAATAAATAATATAAATTATGTTGTATTAAATTATATAATTTAATACAAAAGGATAAAGACTGTGAAATTTGAACTTAAAGAACTAATTGAGTCTCTCGATAAAAGTACCAAAATTTTCTTAGAAAATGCCGTACAAAGATGTATTAAAAGAGGTGGCAACGAAATTTTAATAGAAGATGTTCTTTTTACTATGTGTGAGAAGGAAGATAGTTTTATTAATTCTTTATTCATTAATTTTAACCTAAATATTCAAGAACTCATTGATGTTTTACAAAGTGGTGTTTCTATGAATAATACAGAAAGCAACAGTCCTGTATTTTCTACGCTATTAATACAATGGATAGAAGATGCCTATGCAATAAGCAAATTAAAATTAAATTCTTCAACAGTTTCTGATTCAGCACTTGTTTTATCCCTTTTTGACAACTCATTAAAATATTCTCAGACAAAATATTTTCAAGTATTTAATACAAGTACATTTGATGATGTAAAAAGTTTTATATCTAAAATGAATCAAATAGTAATTAAAGATGATAAAGATACAAATAAAGAAAAGAAATCAACTATCTTTTCATCTGAATTAGAAAAGTTCACAACGAATTTAACTCAATTAGCTAAAAATGGCGAAATTGATCCTGTATTATGTAGAGATGAAGAAATTAAACAAGCCATAGATATATTATTGAGACGTAGAAAAAACAATCCAATAATCGTAGGTGAAGCTGGTGTTGGAAAAACTGCTGTTGTTGAAGGATTGGCGCTAAAAATTGTCAATCGAGAAGTTCCTGATTGTTTGTATGATGCATATATTCTATCATTGGATTTAGGAGTACTGCAAGCAGGCGCAAGTGTTAAGGGTGAATTTGAAAGAAGATTACAGACTATTATAGATGAGATACAAAATAGTCCGTTATTTATAATTTTATTTATAGATGAAGCACATACATTAATAGGTGATGGAGGAAGTGGTGATGCTGCGAACCTATTAAAACCAGCACTTGCCCGAGGGAAATTAAGAACAATAGCCGCAACAACTTGGATTGAATATAGAAAATACTTTGAAAAAGATGCTGCACTCTCTAGACGATTCCAAAAGATTGATTTATTAGAACCTTCGGTTCCTAGTGCAATTACAATCTTAAGAGGTTTATCTAAAAAATATGAAGAAGTACACGAAGTATATATTGAAGACGAAGCATTAGTCGCAGCAGTGACTTTATCAGCTAGATATATTATGAGTAGACAATTACCAGATAAGGCAATTGATGTATTAGATACAGCATGTGCTAATGTTAAAATAAGTAAAACGAATTTACCTTTTGCCTTACAACAGGTAAATACATCGCTTGCTGAGATTAAAAGACAAATTGAATTTTTCACAAGAGATGATGATAATAAAATAAAAGATTATTCAAAAGAGATAAAATCCTTATCTCATGAAATCATAAAACTTGAAAAAGATGCAATAAGAATTAA
>CAWVZX010000026.1:0-11825 GCA_963934755.1 uncultured Arcobacteraceae bacterium
ATAGGGCCAGGAATAGGGCCAGGAATAGGGATAATTAATATAGGTAGTATTATATGTTATATATTTAATATTATATGTAAAATTGCTAACATATACAATTTTATATTCAATATATATGCTTTTTTTTTACGTGCTTTTATTTACGTGGTTTTAAAAAGAAAGTTTTTTTTCCATCTATCTTTTGTTTCACTAATATCGAGTTTACAAAAATTTAACCCTGTACATGAAAGAGTTCTTGCCTTAAAAGAACTTGGATCTGCATCAATTTTATATAAAGCTAACTTTTCTACTAAATGATGAGTATTTTTTGTTGGTACATCTGTGATGATAAAATTTTGTGTTGATGTAACTTTGATGCTAGTTGCACCTACTTGTTCTAATGTATCAGCTAAGTCATTAAGTCCATCTGCTCCTATTTTACCGCCATTGATAGCACATCCAACATATGACGTGTTTTCAATTTTTGAAGAATGTACACCAAAATGTTCTCTTTTTGAATAAACAGTATAATCCTGAACTTTTGTTTCTTGAAGTTTAAAGCCAAGAGCATTTTCAAGTACAGTTACAAACTTTTCAATCCCCCAGCTAGCAATTAAATGTCCAAGTCTTGCTTTTCGTCTATTCTCTCTTAGTCCATGGTCTCTATAGATTAATGACACTGTTTTGACTACATTTAATATTTGGTCTTGTGTGACATATCCGATATGTGTAGCAATTTCTTTATTTGAAGCCAAGCCCCCACCTACACTTACATCAAAGAGTACCTCATTTCCAAAGTTGAATGCAGTAAAAGATAAGTCTTGTATCTCATGCCCCATACAATGTTTTGAACAAGCACTTATTCCGACTTTATATTTTCTAGGGAGATTTACTAAATCTTTATTTCCTCGAAAATAGTCATTAACTGCAGATACTGTTTCATTTACATCAGCTAATTCATTATGGTCTATACCCATAACTGGACAGCAAAGTACATTCCTAGGTACATCACCACATCCAAAAACACTACTTAATCCTACAGAATTTAGCCTATCAAAGATAGTAGGTATATTTGTTATTGAAACATTATGTAATTGAACATCTTGTCTGGTTGTAAAAGCAGCTTGTTTTTTTGAAAACTCATTAGAAATTGCTGATACTTCTCGCATTTGTTCAAGATTCATAGATCCTTTTTCTAGTTTTATTCTTAACATAAAATATAAATTTTCATCCCCTTCAGGTTGAAGATTTTTATTTTGTGTATATAATCCATACCATTTGAGTCTATCTATATCTTCTGGATCTAGTTCTATCGTAGAATCTGCAGCGTATCTTTTGATATCTTCTAATACATCTAAACCATTCTTCTCTTCTTTAATTCTTTCCATTCTTTGTGCCGCTTTTTCTCTTGCCATTGTATTTCCTATAATATCTCTTTTGATTCCCAATGAGGAAAGTGTTTTCTCACTAGTGCATTCATTTCAATTTCAAACTCTGAAAATTGAGTATCTTTTTTACTTTGGTCTTCACTTTTATGTCTAATCATACCAGCACCCACTGTATTATTAGTTATTCTGTCTATTATAATAAATGAACCCATTGCTTTATTATGAGCATAAGAATCAAATGCAATAGTCTGCTCTAAAGCCAATCTAGCATGTCCAATTTCATTTAAGCTTAATAAATTTGCAGATGATTGCACTAAAGTATTTACATCAGTTTTGTAGTAAAAATGATCAATTGTTCCTACTGTTTGAGTTGATGCTCTTTTAACAAAGTATTGTTTACTTTTTGTTAAAGGTTCTTCGCTCATCCATACAATATCTACATCTAAAGTACATGCATGATCTGCTTGCTCATCACTTTTTACAATTACATCGCCTCTTGAAATATCAATTTCGTCATTTAATGTAAGTGTAATGGCTTGTTGTGCATATGCATATTCTAAGTTGCCATCATAAGTTACAATCTCTTTAATTGTGGAACTTTTCCCTGATGGTAAAACAGTAATAGCATCACCTATTTGAATGATTCCCGATGCTATTGTTCCACAAAACCCTCTAAAGTCTAAGTTTGGTCTATTTACATATTGAACTGGCATTCTAAAGTGAATTAAATCTCTATCTTCATCAATTTTAGTTGTTTCTAGTAAAGCCATTAGTGTTTTACCTTTATACCAAGGTGATTTATCACTAAAATTAACAACATTATCACCGTTTAAAGCAGATAATGGTATAAATGTAATATCGGAAGTCATGCCTAATTCTTTAGAAAATTCTAAATAATTTGCACAGATTTCATTATATTTGCCTTCACTGAAATCAACTAAATCCATTTTATTAACAGCTACAATAATATGCTTGATACCTAAAAGTTTGGCAATAAAGGAGTGTCGTCTAGTTTGTGTTTGCACGCCATATCTAGCATCAATAAGAATAATGGCTAAGTCAGCAGTTGAAGCACCTGTTGCCATATTTCGTGTATATTGTTCGTGACCTGGAGTATCTGCAATGATAAATTTTCTTTTATCAGTAGTAAAATATCTATAAGCTACATCAATTGTTATACCTTGTTCTCGCTCAGATTGTAAACCATCTACGAGTAGTGACAAATCAAATTCACCATCAGTTGCATTTGTTTTTTTACTATCTTGTTTAATAGCTGCTAATTGGTCTTCGAAAATCATTTTAGAGTCATGTAATAATCTACCAATTAAAGTAGATTTTCCATCATCAACTGAACCACAGGTAATAAATCTTAATAATTGTTTATTCTCATGCTCTTTTAAATAAGCCTCGATATCGTTTTCAATTTTTTGTTCTATCTGTGACATATTAAAAGTACCCCTCTATTTTTTTCTTTTCCATAGATCCAGCTGAATCATTATCAATAACTCGACCCTGTCTCTCACTCGTTTTAGTTAATAACATTTCTTGAATAATTTCTGGTAAAGTTGTTGCAGAACTACTAACTGCTCCTGTTAATGGATAACATCCAAGAGTTCTAAATCGAACCATCTCTTCTTTAATTTCTTCACCTTCTTCGATTGGCATTCTGTCATCATCAACCATTATTTTAACTCCATCTTTTACTACTACAGGTCTTTTTGCAGCAAAATATAATGGAACAATAGGGATACCTTCAAGGTAAATATATTGCCAAATATCAAGTTCTGTCCAGTTAGAAATAGGAAAAACTCTTATAGATTCTTCTTTATGAACTCTTGCATTATATAAATTCCAAAGTTCGGGTCTTTGATTTTTTGGATCCCATCTATGGTTTTTATCTCTAAATGAATAAATCCTTTCTTTAGCACGTGACTTTTCTTCATCTCTTCGTGCTCCTCCAAATACAGCATCAAATTTATAATGATTAAGTGCTTGTTTTAAAGCTTGTGTTTTCATGATATCAGTGTGAACTGCACTCCCATGAGTAAATGGCCCAACATTATTAGCAACTCCCTCTGGATTAGTATGAACTAAGAGCTCAAAATCTTCTTCTTTTGCTCTTTTGTCTCTAAATTCAATCATCTCTTTAAATTTCCACTTTGTATCTACATGAAGCAGAGGAAAAGGAAGTTTTGCTGGAGCAAATGCCTTTAATGCAAGGTGCAACATTACAGCAGAATCTTTACCTACTGAATACATCATTACAGGATTGTCAAACTCTGCTATTACCTCTCTAATAATATGAATTGATTCAGCTTCAAGCTGTTTCAAATGTGTTAGTCTTTCTGTACTTATCATTTTATTCTCCATTTTATTCTTATGTCTATTTTGCATGTAATCCACACTCTTTATGTTCGCGATTTTCCCACCACCATCTACCACTTCTTATATCTTCTCCCTCTTTAATAGGCCTTGTACAAGGTGCACATCCAATACTTGGATAACCTTGTTTGTGGAGTTTATTGTAGGGTACATTATTTTCTTTTATATATTCCCATATATCTTCTTCATTATAGGCTATTAAAGGGTTTACTTTGATTACATCAAATGTTTTATCATATTCAAAAAGCTGCATCTCTTGCCTAGTTATACTTTGTGAGGCTCTTAATCCTGTAATCCATATATCTACATTTTCTAAGGCTCTCTTGAGTGGTTTCATTTTTCTTACAAAACAGCATCCTTTTCTATTTTCAATAGATTCATAAAAACCATTGATTCCTTGTGTTTGATATAATTCCTCTACACTTTCGTTATCTGGAAAATATACATTTACTTTAGTATTATACTTTAAATTTGTTTCATTCATTACGCTATATGTTTCATATGGCAATCTTCCAGTATCAAGGGTAAATATGTGAGCATTTTTAGAGATTTTTAGTATCATATCGGTTAATACCTGATCCTCTGCTCCAAAGCTAGAGGAGAGTGCAGTATCTTTTGTATCATCATTTAAAAGGTAGTTTAGAAGTTCTTGAGTTGATAAATTTTTAAATTTTTTGTTTAATTCTTCTATTGTGTTTGTCATTGTGTTTCCTATATTTGATAATCTGGTACTTTTGCTCTTCCAAAACTTAATTTATTCCATGCTCTTTCGTGATAATAATATAAAATCATTTTAGTAACTACTTCAATTGAACCAATAGATGCAGCCATTGCCAAACTACTAGTAATGAAATATGAAATAATAATCGTATCAAGCGTTCCTAATACTCTCCATGAGATAGTTTTAACTATAGAACGATAAGCTTTTTCTTTCATTATTCTTCCTTGAAGTTTGAGTTTTTTTCAAATTATTGAGAGAAGTATAACGAAAATAAAATTCAATGTCAAGTAACTCTATTTATTTACTCGAGTAATGAAGCTTTTTGTACATTTAATTCATTTTTTGTTTCATCAATTTTAATAATGCCTTTATCTCTTTGTATTTGTTTTTTTCTAAGGTATTTGCTGATATCTTTAGGTATAAGTTTTTCACATTCGTCTCTGAAAAATTTCGCTGCAGTTGGCGACGCCCCATTACTAGAAACTGCAATTTGCAGTGGTTTGTTTTTCGTTAAAGCCATAAAATAAAAATCACAATTTTTGGGAACATCTACAATGTTAAGTAAAATAGTATGTTTATTTTTATATTTTAAAAGTTTTTTAGCAACTTTTGAAACACCAGTTGCATCTATAATGATATAAAAATCTTTAATGTCTTTTATTTTAAAAGTTTTTTTTTGTATGTTTTTTGTAGTTTTTACAATTTTGTCATTTAGTGTTTCTGAAATAATAAAGAAATCTATTTTGTTCTGGTGTAAAACTTCAGCTTTTTGTAAAGCTACAGTACCACCTCCAATGAGTAATATTTTAGGATTTTTTAATAATATAGGTAAGGCTTTATTTTTTTTCATTTTTTTTCTTTCTTAAGATTTTACATATAATATATCATAACTAATTAAGATACAATAAGAAAATTTATGTGAAGGATAAAAATGTTAGGTTTTGTAAATTTTGAAGTATTAAGACTTGTTGAGTGATAAGCAAATTAAAAATAATTTTGGCAGTTATGATGAGTATAAATATTATAAACTTAAGTGCTAAAATAATTGCACATATTCCAGAAGCTTCTGGAATATGTTATATAGAAAAATTAGATATGTTAATAGTAGTAAATGATGAAGGTTGGATTTATAAGCTTACTAAAAAAGGTGAAATAAAAAGAAAATTTTATCTTGGAAAGTATGATTTAGAAGGTATTACCTATGATAAACTTAGCGATAAATTACTCGTAGCTGTTGAAGGAAAAGAATCAATTTTAGTTTTAAATAGAGCAAGTTTAGAATTAGAAAAAGAGATAAAAATAAAACGAAAATATAATGGTATAGAAATACTCAAAAAATCTAAAAAAGCGGGATTAGAAGCAATAGCCATAGAAGAAAATGGTGATATTTATGTATCAAACCAATCAAAAATAACTTATGATAAAGAGCTAAAAGAAAATGTTTCTGCGATATTACGAGTTGGAACACTCGATAATAAAAGAACAAAAATAAAAGAAGTTTATAATCATGGATATATAGATATATCAGGTATGACATTTCACGATGGATATTTATATATGACAAGTGATAAAAAAAACTTACTTATAAAATACGATATAAAAAATAATACAACAATAAATAAAATAAAACTAGCAAAATCAGCTCAAGAGGGTATTTGTTTTGATAATGATGGAAATATTTATATAGCAGATGACAATGGACAAATACTCAGATATGAAGCTAAAAAACTAGGTATCTAAAAGCTAGATAAATCTCAGCACTACTATAACTATATCCTAAGCAATACTTGGATGTAATAGATATATAAATATAAAAGGTTTTATAAAACCTCATATATACTTGAGTAAGAATACTCTTCAAAATTACTATTCCTAGCTTTTATAGCATGTAGTGCCATACGATCTGCTAGTTCATTTCCTTCTACTCCTGAGTGACCTTTGACATGTTTGATGATGATTTTATTTTTAATTTGTTCATATAAATTATGAGCATTTTTGATAAGTTCTAAATTTTTAATTTCCCCAGATTTTTTAGTCCAATTATTTGCTTTCCAAGCATAAGCCCATGTAGCGATACACTCAATACTATATTTTGAATCAGAAAGAATAGTGATTGATTGGGGTGAGGTTATCTCTTGTGCTATTAGTAGTGCTTTATATAAGGCATTTAATTCTGCTATATTATTTGTACCATGTGATACATAATTTCCGTAAAATAAAGTAGGTAAATTATCATCTTTATATAAAGCAACTCCACTTCCAGCCTTACCAGGATTTCCAGAACATGCACCATCACAATATATTCTTACACTTGTATTTTCTATAGTTGTTGTCTCTACACTTGCCTTTTTTGTTTTCATGTTATTAAACTCCAATACCATTGTATAATTTTTTATGATTTGTTCTTGTGCTTTTATGGGTATATTACCCTTTAAAAGCATGAGTCTATTGGCATCATTTTTTAATATATCTTTATTTAATAATATATCTTTCCAATTATCAATTATTGGAAAAGTAATATTTAATATTTTACATTGTGTTTTATTTAATGTATCACTATGTGATATGAGCTCGATAAATTTATTGTCTATTATCATTCATTAATCCTTTCTATGTCTTTTTCCATTAAATTTAATTACTAGCGATAAGCTGATTTTTTCTTTTGTAGTTAAGACTAAGAATTCAAAACCATCAGCTACCTCCATAGTTTCAACTAAAGCTTTTATATTTTGTTTTTCTAATTTTTTTTCTTGTTCTTTATTTTGATAATACTCTATTGATGAAGGAATTTTTCTTTGCATTGCCACTATTAATTGGTCAAAAAATTCGCATGAAATTGGATTGTACATTAAGTACCTTTTTTAAATTTAAACTATAAATGCAAGTATACTAAAATTATTGGAATTTTTTAATAAGAAGTGCTATATAAAAAAATAGCTTCACATGATAAGCTATTATATAGAAGTATAGATCTATATTGACAGCAATTCTAAATTATTTAATAGTAACTTCAGAGTTGAATCTTTATATTCTTTATTGAATTTACTTTTTCTTATTTCTAAAAATAATGATGAGAATAAAACTTAACCATAACTTTGATATAATAATCAAAATTTAAAGGATACTAATGAACTGGAAAAAGATAAAGTTACAATTGATATCTTTTTTACAAGAGGAAGCCTCTAAAATAGGTGTAAATAGAGTAGTTATAGGGATAAGTGGTGGACTTGATTCTGCTATTGTTTCTGCCTTATGTAAAGAAGCTTTTGGTGAAAATATATATGGAGTTATGATGCCATCGCATTTTTCGAGTGATTCTAGTATTTTTGATGCCAAAGTACTTTGTGAGAAATTTAATATATCTTATGAAATAGTTGAGATAGCTCCTATGATAAAAAGTTATTTTGATAATGTTCAAAAGGCAACGCCACTTAGAATTGGAAATCTAAGTGCTAGAATGAGAATGTCGGTATTATACGATATTAGTGCAAGAGAAAACGCAATCGTTATTGGAACAAGTAATAAATCAGAAATATTATTAGGATATGGTACTTTATTTGGAGATACGGCATGTGCCATTAACCCAATAGGTGAAATATATAAATCAGATGCTTTTAAATTTGCAGAATTTTTAGGCATACCAAATAGTATAATAAATAAAAAACCTAGTGCAGATTTATGGGAAGGTCAAAGTGATGAAGAAGAACTTGGCTACTCATATCAAGTTATGGATGATGTTTTAAAAAAATTAATAGATGAGAAAAAAACAAAAGATGAATTATTAAAGCAAGGTGTAGACGAAAAGCTATTAGAAACTTTAGAATATCGTGTAAAATCTAATGCGTTTAAATCTAGACTACCAACAATTGCAAGAATAAATTTCTAAAATAAAAGGAAAATAAATGGTAAAGACTGTAAAAAATGAAAGAACAATACCTTTTTTCAAATCGACAATAGACCAAGAAGAAATAGATGCTGTTACATCTGTATTAAAGCAAGAGCCAGTAACTATAAGCAAAGTTGAAGAGCTAGAAAAAGAAATAGGTGATTTTGTTGGTGCCTCATACACAATAGGAACGAATAATGCGACAAGCGCATTGCATTTAGCACTCAGTGCAATCGACTTAAAAAGAGCAGATAAGGTACTAATGAGTGTTAATTCATTTGTTAATCTTCCTGAAACAGTGAGACATTTTGATGCAGAGCCTATATTTATTGATATAGAGGAAAATGGATTTAATATTAATATTAATAAACTAGAAGAGTATTTAGAAGCTAATAATTCAAAAAAGTTAAGAGCTCTAATGATCACTTTTGTAGCAGGTGCAATTCCTGATTTAGATAGAATTTATGCATTAGCAAAAAAATATGAACTGTTAGTAATCGAAGATGCATCAAGCGCTTTGGGTGCTATGTATAAAGATGATATGATTGGTTCACTTGAAGCTGACATGACTATATTTTCTACAAATTATTCAAATAGTAAAATGGCGATCAGTAGAGGTGGATTTATAGTAACAAATGATGATGATTTGGCAAATAGAGCAAAACTACTAAGAACACATGCTATTAATAGTAGTTTTGATGAATTTGGAAATTTAGATTATATTTATGATGTTGTTGATATTGGCTATAAATATGATATGACAGAATTAGAGGCTGCTTTTAATCTTGCTCAATTTTATAAAACAAATACTTTTTGCGAAAGAAGACAAGAAATAGCATCAATTTATAATAAAGAGTTAAGTAATCTCAAACATATATCTTTACCTTCATTTAACGAAGAACATATTTTTAGTCAGTATATTATTAAAATAACAAAAAATAGAGATGGTTTCGCAAGAGCTTTAAAAGAGCAGGGAATTTCAACAGGACTACACTATATTCCTTTACATCTTTTAACATATTACAAAAAGAAGTATAAACTCAAGATTACAACATATGGAAATGCTTTGACTACATATGGTCAAATCTTATCATTACCAATTTATCCTGCTATGAGTGATGAGGATGTTCTTTATATATGTAACAATATTAAAGAAATAGCAAAACAATGGATTTAAACGATTGAATAATTTTTTAGTGAAATGGACAGAGCAGTATTTGTTCTTTCCAAATTCTTTTCAAAGAATAATCAGTATTATTTTTTTACCGCTTACCTTAATTTATTGTATTGTTACAACACTTAAAAGAGTTTCTGCAAAACCAAAGTATTACGGAATACCCGTTATTAGTATTGGAAATTTATTAGTTGGTGGAACTGGAAAAACACCTGTTACCATAGCATTAGCTAAGGATAAAAATTATGTGGGCATTGTACTTAGGGGTTCTGGAAGAAAGTCAAAAGGACTATATATCATTTCTGAAAAAGGTAAAATTTTAGAGAATGTAAATATTAGTGGCGATGAAGCAATGCTTTTAGCTATTTCCTTACCAAGTGCTACAGTAATAGTATCTGAAAATAAAAGTGAAGCTATTTTAAAAGCAAAAGAATTAGGGTGTAAACTTGTCTTTTTAGATGATGGTTATAGCAAACATGGAGTATATAAATTTGACTTACTTTTAAGACCAAAACTAGAACCAACAAATATATTTTGTTTACCAAGTGGAGGATACAGAGATGCTAAAATGATGTATGCTTTTGCTGATTGTGTACTCAAAGAAGATGTTCATTTTAGAAGAAAAGTTTGTTTTAAAAATATGCAAGAAGAAGTAGTTGAATTACCTTCAGATATATTACTTTTAACTGCTATTTCAAAACCATATAGACTTTTAGATTACTTACCTTTAGATATTCCATTTATTACTTATCCTGATCATTATAATTTTACGCAAAATGATTTAGATGAACTAGAAAGAAAATATCCAAACCTTGCTATTGTAAGCACCGCAAAAGACATGGTTAAGTTAAAAGAAATAAGCATAAATAATGATATTTATCTAATGGACTTAGAAGTGATTATAAATGATGAGATCCTCAATAAAGTTGATGATTATATAAAAATATTATCTTAATCTATCGTATCACATTTTTAAAAAATTTATGAAAAAAGCCTGGTATTGCTTTTTGTTTTATTCTACTTAATGCTAAGCAACCTGATTTTATATCATTTGTTATAGTGCTACCTGCTGCTATCATTGAGTTGTCTTCAATGGTAATTGGAGCAATAAGTTGTGTGTCTGAGCCTACAAATACATTTTTTCCTATGATGGTTTTATATTTATTTATACCATCATAATTACAAGTAATAGTGCCAGCTCCTATATTTGTCCCTTCATCGATGAAGCTATCTCCTAAATAAGACAGATGACCAGCTTTTACACCCGTGAGCTTAGATTTTTTAATTTCTACAAAATTTCCTATATGTGTATTTTTAATAATACTAAGTGGTCTTATTCTAGCCATGGGGCCTATATCACTATTTTCCAAAATTGAATCTTCCACGATACTATTTGTTTTTATATGAGAATTTATAATTTTACTATTCCCTAGAAGTGAAACACCATTTTCTACAAATGTTTCGCCTTCAATAGTTACACCATATTCGATGTAGATAGTTTCAGGCAATCTCATCATAATACCATTTTTTAAAAATCGCTCTTTGATTCTATTTTGATGTATGACTTCAGCTTGAGCCAAATCCAGCTTACTGTTAACACCTTTAAAATTCTCTTCTTTTACATAAATAGGTTTTATGAGGAGATTATTTTCTACTGCAAGTTCTATTAAGTCTGTAATATAATATTCATATTGTGCATTTTCATTTGAAAGTTTAGGTAAATTTTCAAGTAAAAATTGTGTATTAAAACAATATATTCCTGCATTTGCAGTTGTTAAATCTAGCTCACAACTACTACAATCTTTTTGTTCAATAATTTTTCTTACCTTTTCTTGTTCAATAACAACTCTTCCATATCCATCTGCACATGATAAATTTAAAACAGAAATAGTAAGTTTAAAATGTTCCCCTTCATGTAAATCATCATCACTTAGTTTTTGTAATTCTACTGCTTCAATTAAAGGCATATCACCGTTTAGTACAAGTACTTTTTCATTTTTTGGAGTAATGCCCATAACCGCACCACCAGTTCCGGGAAAATTTTTATGATCTTGAATATGATATTGTATATCATCAAAATATTTTCCCATAGTATCTTGGACTAGAGAAGCTTGATGATATAAAACGACATGTATGTCATTTGAAAGTTTTTTAGATCTTGTAAATGGAACTTCAGCACCATATTTAATTGCAATTTTTGCGATTTGTTTGCTGTCAGTTGTAACTACTACCCTACTAAAAATTTTAGACTTTAAAGCAACAGTAATTGAGTGAGCAATTAAGGGTTTGCCTCCA
>CAWVZX010000027.1:0-11388 GCA_963934755.1 uncultured Arcobacteraceae bacterium
TATACCCAGCATCACATGATATAAATTATATTCATAAGAATCTCTATGAAATCCTAGACTAGTTGTTGCATTTGATTGTGGATCTGCATCTACAAGCAAAACTTTTTTATTTTCAAGAGCTAATGCTGCACTTAAATTGACTGCTGTAGTTGTTTTTCCAACTCCACCTTTTTGATTTGCGATAGTAATTACTTGAGTCATCTTAAACTAAATACCTTTTCATTAGAAATATTGATAGATCCATCTTTATTTAAAGTAGCATCATTTAATGATACTTTTTTATTTTTGATAGTTGTTTTATATTCTTTGCTATAATTGAATTCTAACCTATACTTACTAAAAACCTTCTTCCATTCAATTTTCTGCAATACATGTTCGAAATATTTATTTATCAAATCATCTATTGAAATCTTTACATCTAGGTTTCCATATTCTTCATTTGTATAATGTAAGTTTATTCCTAGACCACAATAAAATAAATTGCCTGAAAAATTTGTTATTATTCCCCCAATTTTTTGTCCATTTATATAAAAATCATTAGGCCATTTTAACCAAATAGACGAACCTAAATTAGACAATATTTCTTTTAAATGAAAGCTAAAATATATTGAAGATGATTGAAGTGGTAAATCATCAGGTAGCATATCTTTAGCAAGAACAAATGAAAAAAACAAATTCCCTGATTGCCCATGCCAAGAATTATTTCTGCTACCTATACCATTAGTTTGATTTTGTGTCACTATTACTAATGGTTCTTTATAACCATTTAATCTAATATAATTTTTTAAGTAGGTATGCGTTGAATCAACAGATTTAAGAAAAAGTATCTCCAATTTTTAACCTTTTACCTCTAATATAATCTACAACATTCATTTGTTTTTTAGATGGGGGCTGTACACTTATAATTTTTACACTTCCAAAAGTACAAGCAACGACAATAGATCTAGGTTCAATTAATAATATCTTTCCATCTTTATTTACAGATTGATTGTCATTTAGAAAACATTCTTTAATCTTTAAACCTGTATCTAAAAATATTTCTGGCCATGATTTAAATGCTCTATATTTATTATATAAATCAATAGCATTATCAAAAGTCACTAAAGCATCTTGTTTTGTTATTTTTTTACACTGCGATACTAAAGATAAATTTTGCTTTTTAGGTAAAATAGAATCGAGTCTCTCTAAAACCTCTAGAGTTAATTGTGCAGCACAAAGAGCTAATGAATTAAATAATTCTGAAACAACAGTATTTTTATTAATTCTAATATATTTATAAGCTAATATATCTCCACTGTCTAAACCTGTATCCATCTTCATGGCTGTAACTCCACTAAAACTATCATCATTTAATAATGATTGCTGGATAGGACTAGCGCCCCTATACTGTGGTAAAATTGATGCGTGCATATTGACACAAGGGGCAATATCTAAAACTTCTTTTGGTAATATTTGCCCATAGGCTGCTACAATTATTATATCTGGCTTTAATTCAAAAATTATATTTTGAATACTTTTTTCTTTTAATGTACTTGGTTGATATATTGGCATACTCAATCCATTCTTTAAAGAAAATTGCTTAATGCTAGGGGGAGTTGAAATTTGTTTTCTACCAATAGGCTTATCTGGCTGAGTAAATAAAGCAATTATATTATAATCATTTTCCAATAATCTTTCAAAAATGACTGTAGCATATTCAGGAGTACCCATAAATATAATTTTCTTTTCTTTTAGCATTTACTTTCCTTTTTGTGTAAATAACGTACCTACATTATGTTTGTTATCCAAAAGGAACTCCCTTATATAAGTAAGATTAATACCAGTGCTAAGAAACATATTTTTATTATTTTTTATTAAAAAATCAGCAGCTTTCAATTTTGTAACAATTCCACCTTTTGCAAATTTATTATTCGCACTATGGTTTTGCTCTAATTGTTTTTTATCAATTACATTAACAATCTTTTGTAATTTTGCATCTTTAAATTCATGTGGATTTTTATTATAATAACCATCTATATCACTTAATATCACTAAAAGGTCTGCATTAAAATAGTTTGTAACATAAGCAGATAATTGATCATTATCTCCAAATACTAATTCTTCTGTTTCTGTGACGTCATTTTCATTTATTATTGGAACAATATGATTTTTCAACATCACTTCTATGGCTTCTCTCGCATGATTTAATCGAATAGAATCTTTAAAAATGGATGCTCCAAGTAAAATTTGAGAACATAACATATTGTATTTTGAAAACTTATTTATATATGTATGTAATAGCAAGGGTTGTCCAAGAGCTGCCAATACTTGTTTATTTACTATAATTGTTTCATCTAATTGTAATAATGAATATCCTGCAGCAACTGCCCCAGAACTTACTAAAATAACTTCAAACTTCTCTTTTAATAAGAAAATAAACTCAACTAAATTATGCAATCTTCCTAACGCAAGTTCGCCATCTTGTGTTAAAACAGCACTACCTACTTTTAAAACTATTCTTCGCATCTATCCCTACTAATTAAATCATACAATGCATATTTTATACCATTTATATTATCATGTGTTGCTGATGATATAGGTAATACAAAGTATGGTAAATCTTCATGATATTTACTATATGTTAGTTCTTGTAAAAAATATTTTTTGTCTTTCTCAAATGAAAAGCCATTTTCATTTGTAAGCTGAAGACCTATATCTTTTATAAATTGCTCCACTTTATCATTTAATTCTTCTGATGATATAGCATCTATTTTAGTTAAAGCAATTGCAAACTTTCTAGTACTAAGTTCCTGCGAGAATTTCTTAACTTCTTCTTTTAAAACTCTATACTGATCAATCATTTCTCTATAATTTGCCATGTCGATCATATAAAGAAGTGTTTTTGTTCTCTCAATATGTTTTAAAAATTCTATTCCTAGACCTCTTCCTTCACTTGCACCTTCGATAATACCGGGTATATCAGCAGCAACAAAAGAGTTATAATTACCAACATCAACAACACCTAATTTGGGAGTAAGTGTAGTAAATTCATAATTAGCAACCTGTGGTGTTGCATTTGAGATTGTAGAAATAAGAGTTGATTTCCCAACATTTGGGTATCCTACTAGTCCAACATCAGCAATAAGTTTTAATTCTAATCTAACATTTTTAGTAGTACCATCAAGACCTGGTTGTGCATAACTTGGAGTTTGATTTCTTGAGTTTTTAAAGTTTGTATTTCCCAATCCACCCTTTCCACCTTCTAAAAATAATACTTTTTCTTTATTGATAAGTAAATCAAATAATACTTCATCAGTATCTTCATCAATGATTTGTGTTCCAGGTGGCACTTTTAAAACTATATGTGATGCAGATTTACCACTACAGTTACTTCCCATTCCAGGTTGTCCATTATTAGCTTTGATACTATGTGTACCTTTATATGTAGACAATGTATCTGTATTATTATCTACTTCAAAATATACGTCACCACCTCTTCCTCCTGAACCCCCATCTGGTCCACCTTTGATTACAAATTTTTCTTTTCTGAATGAAACACAACCTGGTCCACCTTTTCCAGATTTAACTGAAAAATTGACATTATCTACAAACATTTTATTCTCCGATTTCTAATTAATAATATATACTTTGCTATTTACTATTAATTATTTATGATATATAAAAAAGGCACTATAGCAAACGCTACAGTGCCTTAAAGCATAATACTAATTTACAATCTATGAAGCGTAAACAGAAACTTTCTTTCTTTTTTTATCTTTTTGTTCGAATTTTACTACACCATCTATTAAAGAATAAATTGTATGATCTTTTCCGATTCCAACATTAGTACCAACATGTACTTTTGTTCCTCTTTGTCTAATGATAATGTTTCCTGCAATTACTGCTTCACCACCAAATTTTTTAACTCCTAGTCTTCTACCAGCTGAGTCTCTATTGTTATTAGTACTACCTTGACCTTTCTTGTGAGCCATATCTTATTCCTTATGTTGCTATTTTAGTAATTATAACTCTTGTGAAGCTTCTTCTGAAACCTCTTTTTAGTTTACTATCTTTTCTTCTCAGTTTTTTGAAAGAGATAACTTTTTTATCTCTACCTTCAACGATAACTTGAGCTGTCACTACTGCATTTGCAACTGTTTCACCAGTTGCAAGTACTGTTCCATTATTTACAGCTAAAACTTCTGTAAATTCGATTATTTCTTTTACTTCTTTACTAAGTTTATCAACATTTAAAATATCACCCTCTGACACTTTGTATTGTTTTCCACCAGTTTTGATAATTGCGTACATTAGCATATCCTCTAAAATTTATAAGGCGAATTATACTCAGATATTCTTTAAATATGCTTTAATTTAAGAATATTTAGTGATAATCAATAGCAGAAGCAATAATATCCATCTCAATCATCGCATTTTTTGGTAAAGCATTTACCTCGATAGTACTTCTAGCAGGCTTATGATTTCCAAAAACTTCTGCCATTATTGTATTAACGATATCAAAATCATTCATATCAGTTAAAAAAATATTTACCTTTATAACTTCACTTAAAAAAGTACCACTACCTTCTAGAATTGCTTTTATATTAGCAAAGACTTGTCTTGTTTGTTTTGTAATATCATT
Source organism: uncultured Arcobacteraceae bacterium (assembly GCA_963934755.1). Taxonomy (GTDB): domain Bacteria; phylum Campylobacterota; class Campylobacteria; order Campylobacterales; family Arcobacteraceae; genus JAIOSF01. The sequence continues at coordinate 4,622 of CAWVZX010000027.1, forward strand.
TTCTACCATTTCCCCATTTAATTTTAAAGCAATTTGACCAGATGTATATAATAAACCATTAAATTTTACTGCTTGTGAATAAGGTCCTATTGCAGCTGGTGCATTTACTGTTGTTAATAATTTCATTTCTATTCCTTTTTATTTTTTTGAGATTATACACTATTGATAATTAATAATTCGTTTAATCGAGAATGAGTTTCTTTGATTGGATTTCTCTTAATTTGTATTGCAGAGTTCTTGTTCTCATTGCTTTTTCTCTAAAACTTAAATTCTCGTCATATTTTATTTGTTGTATTTTTTTTGTATAATATGGCATTAATATCATCATTAGTTGATTATTTAATCCTTCCGGTGAATATGCAATCAAATGTTCATTTAATATTAATCCAAGCAAAGATGGATCATCTGGATTATTTAGTAACACCTGGTACTCTTGTCCATGTATCTCAAACATTTCTGATGTTAACTCTTTTTGTACAATTTTTAAAAATTCTGGATTATCTAGGACTGTTCTTATTATACTTAATTCGGATATATCTATTGAAGAAAGATTTACATTTGAAGAGCGTTGATTCTCATAGTGTTGTACTTGTATAAGTTGAGAATTTATATTTAATTTTCTAGCAATTAAACTGGAATATTCTTCTTGTAGTATAGGAGTTAGCGTTTTTAGATATTCATTTGATTCTTGAAGCGCACTTTGTTTATCTTCTGGATTTTCCAAGTCATATTTATTTATAATAAAATCTACAACATATACAATAAATGGTGTAGTATTAGCAAACATTGAATTTAATTCAACAATTTTATTTCCATTTACCATATCAGCAGGATCTTGTCCATCACTAAATATTACTACTCCACCTTTAAACTGACTATGACTCAATATCAAACTAGCTTTATATGCAGCATTTAATCCAGCTTTATCTCCATCGTAAGCTACTACAACCCTAGGTTCTCCCCTTTTTAAAAGTGGTAAATGTTCTGTAGTTAAAGCTGTGCCTAAGGTTGCAACGGAATTTGAAAAACCAGCTTGATGTAACATAATGACATCAAGGTATCCCTCTGTTATTATGACCATTTTTTGTTTATATATAGTATCTTTTGCTAAATGATAACCATATAATAATCTCGATTTATTGAAAAATTTTGTTTGTGGAGAGTTTACATATTTTGCATTATGGCCTGAGATAGTTCTTCCCCCAAAACCTACCATAGTACCTGTTATTGTATATATAGGAAAAGTTATTCGATCGATAAATCTAGAATATAAACCATTTTGACCTGTATCAACAATACCAAATTCTTGTGCATCAGAAAGATTTAAAAAATTTTTTTTTAAAAAGTTAATCGTATCATTTGAATTACTTGCAAAGCCAATCTCAAATTTTTCTACTGAAAAATCTGAAATTCCTCTACTTTTTAAGTATTGTATTGAGTCTACATTATGTATTAGAAGTTTTTGGTAATATTCATTTACTTTATTTATAATAGATGAATCTATTTTTTTAAAACCTTTATCATATTCTAATGATATATTTGACATAGTTGCTAATTTTTCTAATGCTTCTGGGTATGATAATTTTTCATATTCCATAACAAACTTAATACTATCTCCGCCTGCTCCACAACCAAAACAATGATATATTTGTTTTACAGGGCTCACTACAAAAGATGGTGTTTCTTCACCATGAAAAGGGCAACAAGCTTTAAAGTTAGCTCCAGTTTTTTTAAGTTCTATAAATTGAGATATTATATCTACAACATCAAGATGTGATTTCAGATTTTCTATCGAATCTTTTGTAATCATAACTGTATCTTACACTATTCGTTATTTATAATAAATTAAAATTTCTTTATACTATAATTAAATGACAAAGTTAAACTTTAAATGTAATTTATGAGAATTGTAAAGAATTTAGATATTATCACATAAATCACTAAACTGACATTTTATTCCTTTAAATGATAATTAGCAATGTTTACAAGTAAGGTAATTAAATTTTGAATAAATGGTGACTCGTGTTGGATTCGAACCAACGGCCACTTCCTTAAAAGGAAAATGCTCTACCAGCTGAGCTAACAAGTCATATTTAAGTGGGTCTGTACACGATTTTAACGTCTGGGTTTCGCCTTAGAAAGCGTTACACTATCCAGCTTAGATATCTAATTTTCTAATGGAGCGGGAGACGAGACTCGAACTCGCGACAATCTGCTTGGAAGGCAGAGGCTCTAGCCAACTGAGCTACTCCCGCTTTTTTTGGTGCAGATGATGAGATTTGAACTCACACGCCGTAAAGCACGAGCCCCTCAAGCCCGCGTGTCTACCATTCCACCACACCTGCATTTTTACTAACGAAATTGTAGCGAAGAAAGGTAAAATAAACCTTATGCAAATACTTTTTTATAATAATATGCAACAATTAAAAACATAAGTCCCAAAATCATTGAAATTAAACTTAAAGATATAAACGAAGCCATGATACCTATAAAAAATGTTGTCATCACATTTCCTATCATAAAGACCATCTCATTGTAGGCCAATACTCTTCCCAAATACTGCTCTTCTACTTCATCTTGTAATATCGCATAAGTATATGACCAGATAGTAGTCGTTGTAAGTCCCGTTAAAAACATACCTACTAGACCTATGTAAAAATTATTTTGCACAAATGACCAAATAATAATGGATACACCTTGTGCAATAAACACATAATACATTCGTTCTTTTGATATCCAATTACTAATAAGTAAAGGTCCAATCATTAAAGCCAAGGCTCGTATAGCATTAGTAATACCTATAGCTAAGGGAACTGCTAAAACCAATTTATATTCATAGTCAGCAAGTAAGGTAACTAATGTATCAAAAGCAGTTAATCCAACACTCGCATGAAGAATCATATAATGAAAAAGGTGTTTATTTTTTTTCATATAATTAACACCGTCTTTTATGGAATGTATAATACTTTTATGTATTTTTTCAACTTCAACATGAAAGTGTATTTTACTGAGTATTATTAAAGCTGTTACGAAAAATAAACTGTCAATTAAAAACGATATCTTACTCCCGAAAATACTTACAACAATTCCACCCACAGCCATACCAATAGTAAAAGTAAATGACCAAATAATTGAATGTATTTCATTTGCCTTTACTAAGGCTTCGCCTGATAAGATTTTTGGTAAAAGTGTCATCTCAGTAGTAAAAAAAATAGAAGCACTTCCCATACGAATAAATAATAAAATCAACAACAAGTAAACATCATCTATAGAATTGATAAACATAAACCCTAAGGTCATCACAAGTTCAACACTTAGTAATATAGCCATGAGCTTTTTTACTTCTATTCTATCAACAATAGAACCACTAAATGGAGAAAGTATAATACCAGGGATAAGGTGCATAGCTACAGCAGATGCAATTAAAAATGCAGATGCTCCAAAATCTATAAGCATAGAATATATTGCTACATTTGAAAACCATGCTCCAAAATAAGCTATAAATTGCACACTTGAAAGTTGTCTAACAACTTTATGTGTTCTAAACAGTTCTCTATATGTCAATGCGCTATTTAAATTCTATTTTAATGAGTTGAGAAAATTGTTTTGGTGAAGGTATGATTATTTCGCATTTATATGATGAAATATGAGTACTATCCGCTATATTATAAAGTTTCGAAATTTTTAAATCGCTTTGAAGTCCATCTAAATAGATTGTTTTTGTTTTTATATCACTAGCATTACTAATAGGAATAAAAATTTCTAGCTTACCAGCACTTAAGTCCATACTACTATAAAGCAAAACACCTGGACTTACATAATCACCCACCTCAACTGCTATATCATAAACATAATTATTTTGCTCAAGTAAAGTTTTTTTTGTTATTTGATTTTTTAAAGTTGCTATTCTAGTTTCTAGTTCACTTACACTAGAAGTGATATTTAGAATTTTAATCTTTTGATTATTTTTTTCAAACTTCGATTTTGAAGATATTTTTTGATAACTTTGTAAAGTTCCTTTTTCTATAGATAATATATCTTTTAGATTTTTAAGTTTTACTAGTGATTGCTTTAAATCTTCTTTATCTATATTTGAATCAATCTTTAGTATTATACTATTATTTGCAGTATTTGATTCTACCTCATAATTGACATAGACAATTTGTCCACTTACTGCTGCTTTAACATTATATGTATTTATAGGATTTAACTTTGCATAATATTCACGTGCAAATCCTAACGAACTCAATAATACTAATGCTGTAATTATTCGTTTCATTTTATATCCTATATTGAAAGATTATTTAATATTTTAATAATCTTCTTTTTTTCAAGTTTAAATTCACCTATTGAAAGATTCTCTAATTTATAAATGATTTTATCCAATTCTTTATCAATATTAATATAAACTACTAAAACTTTAAAAAGTTCATTTGTACTTTTTGATTTTTTCACTATTTCTATCAAAAGTGTATCACTTTTCTTTTTTACTCTACTTCTAAATAAACCATAGAGAATCATTAAAAGTATGCCAACAACTAATCCTAGCACAAAATATAATATGCTTTTACTGTCCTTTAGGGCGAGTAATTTAGTACTTTGGACTTGTGTTGTGCTAGCTACCTTTCGTATCGATTGAAGTTCAAGTGTTTTTGCTTTCGTCACTTCACCTTGAACTTTTATATCATAACTTTTTGTTTGTATAGTTTTTATCTTTTGTGTATTTGTATCAAAATAATTTATTTCGATACTTGGAATAGTAAAATCTTTTTTTGCAATTATTGAATATATCTTAGTATATTTTCCACCATATAAATTATTTTCTATATTATATTCTTTTTTTGAAGGATTATCATATATAGTTGCATCAGGTATATCTACAATAACCTCATCTAAATCATCAATATTACCTCGACCATTTATATATAATTTATAGGATACAGCCTCTCCTTGCTTGAGAGTCATTCTATCTACAGTTGTTTCTATATTAAAATCTCCTAGTAAAGTAATCCCTTTTGGCAATGCATTTACTTTGAGTTGTAATTTATTTGAATATACGGATGTAGTAGTAGGTGCTGAAAGATAAAAACTTCCACCATAACCATTCTTAACTGTGGCTACTCCTATTTTTAATGGACCCAATTCTATATCTCCTGCTTTTTGTGGGAACAAAAGATACCTTATCTCTTGCTCTACATATTGAGTACCATTATCTTGTTTTGCGCTAGGCTTTAACTCTTTAAGCCAAAAGTTCTCAAAATTAGGCTTGGTATAATCAAGACCAATTATCTCTAAATCTTTTTTATATTTAAATTTTAATGTAAATATAAGTGCTTCTCCCACATAAACTTCTTTTTTATCTATGGCTATTGTTAAATCATATAAATCAGATTTTGTTTTTTTAACCATTAGCATTTTTATAATTTTTGACTGTGTTTTTTCTATTTTAGCATCAACTATTATCTCAAATGAAGGTATGTTAATATCTTTAGTAGCCCTTACTTCATACTTTTTTACTATCTGGTAAGTTCTTTTTCCATTTATGATTGTTGTTTGCTTTGATGTACCAGCTTGTTGTATAATATTACCATCAATACTTTTGATATCAGGTATGTTGATTTCACTTCCTGATGCAACTATACTAAAAACAATCACATCATTTTTATAAAATGTATCTGGTGCTTTTAATACAACTTGAGCATTTAATACAAGTGGCAAACATATTAGAACAATATTTAAAACTATCTTACCAAGGTTGTTTTTCATCATAACTACTCTCTTTATTTGTTTTTACTTCTTGTAAGTATATAGGCGTTTTTTGATCTCGCAACACCCTCATCCATTTTTTTTCTTCCATTTGCGAAATCTCATCTTTATTTTTTTCGCTTCTTGCATTTTCTTGCTGTTTTTTATTTTTTGATTTTTTATCTTCTTCACTTTGTTTCTTTTTATCAGAATCTTTTATCTTTGATTGTTTTTTTTCATCTTTATTTTTATTTTCTTGATTCTTTTTATTTTCTGTATCTGTAGACTCTTTTGATTTATTCTCCTTATCATCTTGAGAATCTTTTGATTGCTTTTTCTCATCTTTATTTTTATTTTTTTTATCTTCTTTTTTCTTTTGTTTCTCTAGCTCTTTATTTACTATATTTAGATTTTCTCTTGTATCTTGATTTTCATATATTTTTAAAGATTTTTCATAAAATTCTTTTGCTTTTTCAAGCTTATTTTTATTTACATAGCTGTTACCTAAATTATGTAACTTTTTTGATTCTAATGCTTTATCAAATGTTACTACTTTATTATACGCTTTTATAGCATCATCGTATTTTCCTTCTTTGTATAAAGAGTTTCCCAGGTTGTACAAGGATTCGCTATTAGATGATACCTTTTTGTAATACTCACTTGCTTTCCTGTACTCTTTTTTTTCATATGCTGCATTTGCCTTATCTATATTTTCATAATTAAATGTATATGCAAAACTAGAAGTTGGTATAAAATAAAAAGAGCATAAAATAGATACAAACACTAAAGTATTTATGTGACTTTTTTTTCTAAATTGAGGGAACGAACTTAATGCAATGAGTAAAAACAACAAACCTAAAGCCAGTGGATAATAAAATAATTCAGTATATGTTTTTATTTTTTGACTTTTTAGTTCCTCTTTTTCTGATTGATTATTGATTCTATTAATGATAGATTCTATATCATTATCATCAAGAGAATATTCAATATAACCTCCCCCGCTTTTTAAACTAAGATTTTTA
>CAWVZX010000028.1:0-11067 GCA_963934755.1 uncultured Arcobacteraceae bacterium
ATGAAATAATAAAAAATAAACACATCAAACTGACTTCTGCTAGAATCGCGCTATTAGAGATACTAAAATTAGCACATAAACCTTTGAGCTATGAAGATATAAAATCAGATATTTCTATGGACAAAGCAACTTTTTATAGGAATATTGCAAAATTTGAGGAACAAGGGATATTAAATTCTTTTGAGTCAAATGATAAAAAAAGATATTTTGAACTTAGGCTTATTCCTCATGCTCATTTTGTATGTGTAAATTGTAATAAGATAGAGTGTTTAAGTGATTTAGAAATTAAGCTTGATGGCTATTTAGTAAATAATGTTATCGTTAATGGTAAGTGTATGGATTGTGTTTAAGCTAGCTTAGCAAGTACAAGTAAAATATGATACAATGTAAAATAATCAGAAAAGAGAAATTATAAAGTTGAATAGGGAATTTATGAATCTAAAGATAGCTATAGTATTTGGAGCAAAAAGCTTTGAACACGAGATAAGTATAATAAGTGCAATTACTATGAAAAAAGTTTTAAAAGGTAAACTATTATATATTTTTGTAGATAAAAATAGAGATTTTTATCATATAGCAAGTGATATGATGAAATCAAATCTTTTCAGTAGCAGCGAATATAAAAAATGTGATAAAATAGAAATAACAAATAATACATTTATAAAAAACGGACTCTTTAAGAGTACAGATTTAGAGTTTGATGTAGTATTGAATCTGGTTCATGGTGGAGATGGTGAAGACGGAGCATTAGCAGGGATGTTTAAATTTTTCAATATTCCTTTTGTAGGTCCTCGTGTTGAAGCTTGTGTTGTTAGTTGTAATAAGTTTTTAACAAAATCATATAGTGATTCTATTGGAGTTAAAACTTTAGATTACAAACATTTTACAAAAACAGATGAAATAAATATTGACAATTTCCCAGTGATTATCAAACCAGTAAGATTAGGTAGTAGTATAGGCGTTTCTATCGTAAAAGTTAAAGAAGAATTAGATTATGCATTAGATGTTGCATTTGAATTTGATGATGAAATTATTGTGGAACCATTTATAAATGGAGTTAAAGAATATAACTTAGCAGGAACTAAAATAGGAAATAAATTTGAATTTTCAATAATTGAAGAACCACAAAAAGAAGAATTTTTGAATTTTGAAAAGAAATATTTAGATTTTAAGAGAAGTGATGTCGTTTCAAAAGCAGATATTTCAAATGATTTAGTTTTAAAATTAAGGGAAAATTTTGAAAAGATATATAATATAACTTTTGAGGGTTCTATTATCAGATGTGATTTTTTTGTTATTAATGGTGAAGTTTATTTAAATGAGATAAATTCAATTCCAGGAAGTATGGCAAACTATTTATTTAATGATTTTAATGAAATATTTCGAAATTTATCTGAAGATTTACCCAGAAGTAAACAAATTCAAATAAATTATGATTATGTCAATACAATACAAAGCGCAAAAGGTAAGGTATAATTGATGGTAGATAAATTAAAAAAAGTGAGTATATATTGTTAGAAATAAGTAAAAAAATCACAAAACTAGTTGGTCAAGCAAATGCAAATTATGATTTGATAAAAGAGGGTGATAAAGTTTTAGTGGGATTTAGTGGTGGAAAAGATTCTTTGACACTAATACATGCTTTAAAAAGAATGCAAAAAAAAGCTCCATTTAGATTTGAATTTAAAGCTGTTACAATAACATATGGCATGGGTGAGCAAGTTCAGTTTTTAGCTAATCATTGTAAATTACATGAAATAGAACATGAAATAGTTGATACAGAAATATTTAATATTACCAAAGAAAAAATTAGAAAAAATAGTTCATTCTGTTCCTTTATAAGTAGAATGAGAAGAGGCCATTTATACACTTATGCCTTAAATCATGGATATAATAAATTAGCATTGGGGCATCATTTAGACGATGCAATGGAGAGCTTTTTTATGAACTTTTTTTATAATGGTAGTATGAGAAGTATGCCGCCTGTTTATAAGGCCGAAAATGGTTTAATGGTGATACGACCTTTAATAATGTGTCGCGAAAGACAATTAAAAGTATTTGCTCAAGTGAATTGTGTAGATGTTATCGGAGATGAAGCTTGTCCTGCTATGAGAGTTGATATAAAAATGCCACACGCAAGAGCTAGCACAAAAGAGTTACTTGCTAAATTAGAAGAGGAAAATCCTCAAATATTTGTTTCGATGAGAGCTGCATTTCAGAATTTCCATCCTAACACATTTTTTAATAAAAAAGATTTAGATAAAGAGAGAGAAATACAATGAAGAAAAAACTTATTTTAATATTCCTAGCAATTATTATACTAGTAGCGGCGCTTTTGATTGGCTTTCCGTATTACCAAAATCAAAAAGAAATAGAAAAACATGCTTTTACGATGGATTCCATAGATGGGAAAGTTTCCTTGAGTGATTTTAAAGGTAAATTTACTATCATTTATTTTGGCTTTATGTTCTGTCCTGATATTTGTCCTACTTCACTTAGTATGACATCCGAAGCACTAAAAAGATTCTCAAAAGCTGATTCGGATAAGTTTCAGTTAGTATTTATTAGTGTTGACCCCGACAGAGATAAGCTAAAAGATTTAAAAGAGTATGCAGGTTATTTTTATCCAAACGCAATTGGATTGACTTCAACTGAAAATAATTTAAAAGAAGTGACTAGAAAATACGGAACTTTTTATGCAACAGAATACCTAAAAGACTCTAAGATAGAGTACACTGTTGCACATACCTCATTTCTCTACATTATGGATAAAGAGGGTAAAATAAAAGCTAAACTACGCCATCCTAATAGTCCTGAGACTATCCATAAAGCTTTAATTGAAGTACTTAAATGATGATAATAAACAGAGTCTTTATTCTAAAATTTTTAAAAATCGAACTTTAGTTTTAAATCTTGGCATACAATTTAAATATAGAATATATTAAGAGGTATTTAATTATTTTTATTATAAAATTCCAATGATTAAAATAAGATATATATATGGAGCAACATGTTTTTTCAAAAAATTATACTTTTATTAGCTTTAGTTTATACAACAAATGCACATAGTGCAGATGTGGTAGAAAAAGAAGATGTAGAAATTGGTGTTTATGAAAACTTAGATAGTATTATTCCACTTCATGCAACTTTCACAGATGAATATGGAAAAACAAAGACATTAGAAGAGTTTATAAACAAAAAACCAACTATTTTAACACTTAATTATTATAGTTGTACTGCAATATGCTCACCACTATTAGCTGGTGTAACAGATGTATTAAATAGAATGGAATTAAAACCTTATGTTGATTATAATGTTTTAACAATAAGTATTGAATCTAGAGACACACCTCAAATTGCACTTGATAGAAAGCAAGGTCAATTAAATAATATCACAATACCTTTTCCTCCACAAACTTGGAGTTTTTTAACAGGAGATCAGAAAAATATTGATACAATTACTAATGCAGTTGGTTTTAAATATGAAACAAGAGAAAGAGATGGTGTCACTGATTACTTACATCCTGGGCTAATAATTGTACTGTCTCCGAATGGGAAAATTACAAGGTACTTAAACGGTGTTCAATTTTTATCATTTGATTTAAAACTTGCCGTTCTGGAAGCTAGTAAAGAAAGATCTGGGCCAACTATTGCTAATACCTTACTCTTTTGTTTTGCATATGATGCAAAAAGTAAAACATATATTTTTCAAGCAGAGAAAATAATAGGTATTGTTATATTGTTAATCATAGCAATATTCTTTATTTATTTACTTAAAACAGGTAGAAAAGTAAAAACAAAAGAAGATGAATAAATTTCATGAAATAAGAAAGAAAATAAATAATTTAGGAGAAAAATTATGAGTAATATACCTGAGAAAAATTTTTATGAAGAAACACATACTGTATTTGGACATCATGAAAATAAATTGTTTCAATGGATTTTTTCTGTTGACCATAAACGAATAGCTATTTTATATTTGATAGTAATGATGTTTTTTTTCATTATAGCAATTTTAGTAGCTTTATCAATGAGAATGGAACTCTTTTCTGTTGGACAACAGATTATGGAACCTAAAACTTACAATCAAGCCTTTACACTACATGGAACAATTATGATATTTTTGTTTGTCGTTCCAGGAATTCCAGCAGTATTTGGTAACTTTTTACTTCCATTACTTATTGGGGCAAGAGATGTATCGTTTCCACGACTCAATTTATTGTCATGGTGGTTCTATATGCTTGGTGCTATTTTAGCTATCGCTTCATTGTTTATAGGACAAGGTTTCGCAGATACAGGCTGGACCTTTTATGCTCCATACAGTGTTAAAACCGGTACTAATGTAATTCTTGCACTAACTGCTGCATATGTATTAGGTCTTGCGTCTATACTTACTGGAATAAACTTTGTTGTTACTGTTCATAGATTAAGAGCTCCAGGAATGGGATTTTTTAGAATGCCTCTATTTGTTTGGGGCCTCTATTCAACTGCCTGGATTCAAATTTTGGCGACTCCTGTTATTGGAATAACTTTAATTTTGGTTATTTTAGAAAGAACTTTAGGAATAGGTATTTTTGATCCTGCTAAGGGTGGAGATCCTATTTTATACGAGCACCTTTTTTGGATATATTCACATCCTGCAGTTTATTTAATGATTTTACCAGCATTTGGTGTAGTATCTGAAATTCTTCCAACATTTTGTAGAAGAACAATTTTTGGATATAGATCAATTGCTCTATCGTCACTAATCATTGCCATTATTGGGTATTTAGTTTGGGGACATCATTTATTTACTTCAGGTATGAGTGAATGGACGAAAATTATATTTGCATTTTTAACCTTTTTTGTCGCAATTCCAACTGGTATTAAGTTTTTTGACTGGATTGCTACTATGTATAAAGCATCAATTGTTTTTGCAACACCAATGCTTTGGGTGCTTGGAACAATTATTACTTTTGCTATTGGTGGATTAACAGGGCTTACGCTTACAACCTTGGGTGTTGATGTTCATTTACATGATACTTATTTTGTGGTTGCACATTTCCATTACACTATTTTTGGTGGCGTTGTATTTATGTTATTTGCTGCAATGCATTATTGGTTTCCTAAATTTACAGGAAAAATGTATGATGAAGCAAAAGCAAAATTAGCATTTTATGGTATTTTTGTAGGATTTAATGTCCTATGGTTCCCAATGTTTTTAGCTGGAGCTTTTGGAATGCCAAGACGTTATTATGACTACCTACCAGAATTTGAAATTTATCATAGAGTAGCAGGTGTTGGTGCGGTAATTACAATCGTAGCTCTTTTTTATATGCTTTATGTCTTGTATAAAGGTTTTACTCAAGGTAAGCCTTGTGGTAATAATCCTTGGGATGGTACTACATTAGAGTGGCAAATAAGTTCTCCTCCACCATTGGAAAATTTTAAATATATTCCATACATTGATTTTGAACCGTATGAATATGAAAAAGGTAAACCAGTACATGACTTAACCAATTATATAAAAGTTGGAAAATATGACTAAATTAACAAGTCCTGAACTTGTTTATGACAAACAAGGGAAAGCACATGAAATCGTAGATTTTAATAATGATTATACTGCTTCAAAACTTGGTCTTTGGTTATTTTTATTTACCGAGTTAATGCTTTTTGGAGCAATGTTTTTAGTATTTAGTTTTTATTTTTTTAGACATGGTCCAGATTTTGTACTTGCTTCTGATAGCTTAAACCTTATTCTTGGTGGTACAAATACTTTTATATTATTATTGAGTACATATTTTATGGGTATTTCATTGTTTAATGTAAAAGAAAATAATATAAAGAAAGCTAAAACAGCAATTTATATTACAATCGGATTATCAATTATCTTCTTAGTTATCAAATATTTTGAATGGATGGCTGAAATTCATCATGGTATTTATCCTGATTCTGAAGCTTTAAATGCTTTGTCTCATGGTGAAATACTATTTTTTGGTTTATACTTTACAATGACTGGATTTCATGGAATTCATATTCTCGTTGGTATAGGTGTTATGATTTGGGCAATTAAGCTTATAAATAGTAAAAAAATAACTTCAAAAAAATATGTAGTGTTAGAAAATATTGCTCTTTACTGGGATATCGTTCACCTTGTCTGGGTATTTGTGTTCCCACTATTTTACATGATATCTTATGGAGGCGCATCATGAGTATAGTCAAACACGATATGTCAGCACAAATGTATTTAAAAGTATTTTTTGCTTTAATTGGTCTCACAATATTGACTTTTTTACAGCCATATTTTATTCCAGGTACTATAAGTGAAACAGTAATGATGCAGCTTTTTATAGCTACTATAAAAGCAGTTTTAATTGGTAGTTACTATATGCATTTAAAATATGAAGCTCCATTATTTAGATGGTTAGTTTACTTTGCACTCGTAGTACTTGCAATATTCTTTGTTATTACAGCAACAGATGCTGTATTTAGAAATGAAACATATGACTTGTTTCAAAAAATAGGAGTGTGATATAATGTTAGAAGGAATGGAAGGTGTATCAACCTTTGCTGCGGATATCGATAGAGCATTTTGGGTTGTAAATTTAATTACTCTTGGTTTATTTGTGGTTACCATCGGAACAATGTTTTATTTTATGTACAGATACAGAAGAAGTAAAAACCCCCTAGAAAAGACACAAAATATAGAACACTATACTCCTATAGAGATTGCATGGACAGTAATCCCAACTATTTTAATGGGTATTATATTTTATTATGGATTAGATTCTTTAAGAATGCAAAGAACAATGCCAACAGGTCCAGATACTATTCAAGTTGAAGTTGAAGCTAAGAGTTGGTCTTGGAGTTTTAAATATGCCAATGGAAAAAGAAGTTCAGAATTATATGTACCTGTTAATAGAAATATTAAACTAAATATGACTGCGCCTGCAAATGATGTTTTACATAGTTTTTATGTGGCAGCATTTAGAACAAAAGAAGATATCGTCCCTGGTAAAACAACTTATCTTTGGTTTAACGCTACAAAGAAAGGTAAGTTTGATATTCAATGTGCAGAGTATTGTGGTACAAGACATGCCTATATGTTATCTTTTGTTAATGTAGTTAGTGAAGCTGAATACGAAGAATGGTTAAATCCAAAAGTGCTTCCTTTTAAAGAAAAAGGTTTAGAAATAATGGAAAATAATGGTTGTTTAAGCTGCCATTCACTTAATGGTTCAATATTAGTGGGTCCAACAATGAAAGATATTTTCAATAAAGAAGTATCTTTTACAACTGGTTCAGAAAAAAGAAAAATGCTTAGAAATGATGCTTACTTAAAAGATGCAATTTTATATCCAGATAAAGATATTGTAGATGGTTATTATCCAGGAATCATGCCTGCTTATGAGGGTGTTATAAATGAGGATGATCTTAATTCCGTTATAAAATACCTAAAAGGTGAAAGGGAAGAACCAAAAGAAGTAAAAATTGATGGAAAAGCGCTCGTAGAAAATAATGGTTGTCTTGGATGTCATTCAATTGATGGTTCTGATAATGTAGGTTCTTCTTTTAAGGGTATCTATCAACGAAAAGTTACCATTAATAATAATGGAAATATAAAAGATATTTTATCAGAAGAGCAGTATTTAAGAACATCAATAGTAAAACCAAATGCTGAAATAGTAGAAGGTTATTATGCAGGTATAATGCCTTCATTTGAAGATATTTTAAATCAAAAAGAAGTTGATGCTATTGTTGACTACATGAAAACAATTAAATAGGAGTCAGTATGTTAAGTATTAAAGATTTTTTAGTTTTGACAAAATTTAACCTAATATTTGCAGTTATGTTATCTGCTATATTTACTTTTATTCTTGCTAAAGGTGCTATTACAATTGATATTGTAATGCCTTCTATAGGGATTTTACTTTTAGGATTGGGTGTATCTGCTTTAAATGAATATCAAGAACACGAAGATGATGCAAAAATGACAAGAACGAAAGATCGTCCTATTCCATCACAAAAGATTAGTCCAAAACAGGGATTAATGATTTCTATTTCGTTAATAATTGTATCATTTATTATTATTTGGTTTAGTCTTGGTTTTATAGGTCTTTCTATCTTTGCTTTTATAGTTATTTTATACAATGGTATTTATACTAGAACAAAAAAACACACTGTTTATGCTGTAGTTTATGGCGCAGTATTGGGTGTTATTCCTCCACTTATTGGTTGGATTGTTGCAGATGGGAATATAACTGATATTCGTTTTCTAGCAATAGCCTTATTTTATTTTGTTTGGCAAATACCTCACTTTTGGCTTTTAATTTTGAAATATCATGAACAATATGAAGCTGCAGGATATAAAACAGTTGCAACAACATTTGGTGTGAAAAGGTTAGAACGAATTACTTTTATTTGGTTACTACTAGCACTTATGTGTGGGCTATTTACAATCATTGCTTTCCCTATTGATTCAATAGTTATTGCCGTTTTGATGGTTTTATTGTTTGCTTATAGTTTTTATTCAGTTTTATTACTTCCTAAAACTCATAATTATATTAGAGTATTTATAGCAATTAATTTATATATAACACTTCTAATGGTACTACTTGATGTTGATATTTTGATATCAAGTTATTCGTGATTTATTGAAATTGTTCTTTTAATAAATGATAGTTGGAATAGAAGGTAAGGTTGTAAAGAAAGAACCAACACTAATCCACGTAAATGTATATGGTTTAACTTATGAGGTTTTTGTATCAATTAATTGTAGTTCTGCGATAATTAATGATAATGTTAGATTGTATACTACGCAGATACTAAAAGATGATAGTAATAATCTCTACGGTTTCTTAGATAAAAATGAAAAGATATTATTTGATACTGTAATAAAAATAAATGGTGTAGGTCCAAAAGCAGCTATAGCTATTTGTAGTACATTCACACCTAGCAGTTTTGCAAATATCATTACAACTGCTGATATAGCTATGCTAAAAAGAGTGCCTGGTATTGGTCCTAAAGGTGCTAGTAGAATTTTAGTTGAGTTGAGTGGTTTTGCAGTAGTAAATACAAGTGACAATGAAAATTACTTTGGTGAAAATGCAAGAGCTGCAGTGATGGCACTTGAGTCGTTGGGCTTCAAAAAAGAGCAAATTAATAAAGTGTTAGCTAGCTGTACACAAATAGATACTTCAGGAATTGTTAAAGAAGCATTAAAGAAATTACAAAGATAAGTATTGAATTATACTTAAAAATATAATATCCATACTAGTTTCTTATTTTATGATAGTAGTTTCTTTACTACTAAATTAATTCTTTTTCCATCAGCACTTCCAGTAACTTTTTCTTTTGCTAGATTCATAACTTTACCCATATCTTTCATGTTATTAGCTCCAACTTGGTCAATGATATTTTTAATAATAGTTTCTAATTCATCATCTGTAAGTTGTTTAGGTAGATATAAACTAAATATATTTATTTGTTTTTGTTCATTTTCTACTAAATCATTTCTTTGTGCAGCTTTGAACTGTACGATTGCTTCTTCTCTTTGTTTAATTCCTTTTTGAATAAGTTGTATTATTTTCATATCATCTAATACAATTCGTTCATCAACTTCAATTTGCTTAATCATTGTATTTATACTTCTAATCGAATCTCTTTTTTGAACTTCTTTTGCTCTCATTGCATCTTTTAAATCTGATTTTAATTGCTCTTTTAAAGTCATATTGTACTCCATTTTTTTATTAAATATTTTATGATTATATCTAAGATTTCATTATACTTTGTTTTGTATATTTTCATTGATATAATTATAGAATACTTAGTAATGATTTGACTTTATACTTATAGGGGAGAATGCTCCGCTAGCAATATAATTTGTTATTTTTTACAAAAAAAGATATACTTTGATATAAAATTTTCAAGGATATTGTTATGATTAAATTGTTATTAAATATGTGTTTAATTTTGTTCATAGTAGGTTGTGTTTCTAATCCTAGTGAAGATGAATCAAATGCTAATGCTTTTGAAAATAAATATGAAATTATAGTTGTGGATGGATATATAACAAAGTCTATTGTTAAGGATAGTTCAGGACAAATAGCAATAGAAAATATGGCTAACCCTGGTAGATACTATTTTGATTATGAGCCTTTATATCCAATATTTACTCAAGGTGGCTTTTTTGTAGATACAAATCAATCATTTGATTTAAATATGAGTTCACATATTGATGGGAATAGTGTGATAACACCAATTACTACAATTATTAAAGATGATTTAGAATTACAAAATATGATCTTATATTCTATTCCTGAATTAAATTTTGATAGTTTATATCAAGATTATATGAAAAATAATAATTTAAATGTTACTAAATTATCACAATTATTCTATTCGTTTTTAAATGATTCTAAAAGCAGTAATAAAATAAAAGAGTATTTAAAAAGCCAAAATAATGATCTAGATTCTTTATCTACTTTTATAGCAAAATCAAAAGAAATTATAGAAAATAATGCTAATTCTAATATAAAAAGTGATTTATTATCCGTTATTGAAGTGCTTGAAAACTATAACAGCGATGTTCATGATATAGAAGTATCTTTGAGTTCTATTAAAAAGAGCATACAAAAATCTAAAAAATTATCTGAAGAAGAAGTACCTGAAAAATTAGAAAAAGAAAAGTTTGAAGAAAAAAGAAAAAATAATTTAAATACTATAAAAGAGACTCTAGTTTTCAAAAATTTAAAAATATCTAATAGAATAAAAGAATATGTAGCATCTTCCAAAGAAAATTTAGATTTAGAAATAGATAATGAAATGTATGAGAAAAATAATTTAAATAATATTATTGAAGAGCATAATAATGAAGAAGAAAAATTAAATAATTTAAAAATTAAATATCAAGAAATACTTCAAGTTAGAAATAGTACAAAAGAAGATTATGAAAAATATAAGTCATATTATCAACCAGCTAAAACTGAAAGTGTTCAAAAAAGCAAAGTTGTTAGCTATGAAGAAGATAAAAAAGTTACAGATGTTCTAGAAACTGAAATAAATTGTTCTTGGTGGGATGGTTTGTGT
>CAWVZX010000029.1:0-10453 GCA_963934755.1 uncultured Arcobacteraceae bacterium
AGAGATTATTAAACTCTTTTCGAAAATTATAGAAGTTTTTTAAATGCTTGAATTATAGATTTTGATTCTAATTTTTTAATATTCTCTTCTAAGTCATCTACTGTACAATTATTTTTTATAATTATTGAGTTTTGTAAAATAAATTTACCTTTATCATAGTCTTCATTTACAAAGTGAATTGTGACCCCTGATTTCTTTTCTCTTAAAGCAATCACTTTTTCATGTACAAATCTACCATACATTCCTTTGCCACCAAATTTTGGCAGTAAAGCTGGGTGAGAATTGATTATTTTATTTTCATATTTATTTATCAATTTTGACTCTAGTTTTTTCATATACCCAGACAAGAAAATAAAATCACATTCATATTGTTCAAAAAGGCATGTTATTTTCTCGTCCAGATCTTCATTTGGAAATAAATTATTATTTATAACAAAGACAGGAGTCTTCCTTCTTTTTGCACTTTCAACGACACCTGCATTAGTATTATTAGAAATGACAACAACAATTTCTGCATATAAGATACCCGATTTGCAAGCAGTATCAAGTGTTATGTATCCACTTCCATTATGGGAAGATAAAATTCCTATTTTTTTCATTATATTATATATTTAGGTACATCTTCATGAATATTTGTTAATATTTCATAATGAATTGTATCATGTATACGTGCTAACTCTCTTGCATCGTTAAAAAGACATATAGTGTCATCATCGCCTTGAATACTTAAACTATCCATAGACACTCTTCCTAGAATTTCTTTATTATCTAAAGTCAATGCTTTTTTACGCTCATTTAATCTAAAAAAACCATCCCCATAACCTACATCATAATTAGAAACAACAAAATTATCATTTTTCACTGTATAAGTAGCTCCATAATTTATTTTATCTCCAATATTTAAAACTCTTGTTGAAATCTTTGTTGCATGAAAACTCAAAATAGGTTCAACTAGATTTGTTGCTTCTTCTATATCCAAATAGCCATAGAGTCCTATTCCTATTCTTGCAATATCGTATAAGTTATTATTAACTTTATGTGTACCTGCGCTATTTGCACAATGAATTCTAAAATATGTATTTATTTTAGAATTGATGATTGCAATAGACTCTAAGAATAGTTTCTCTTGTGCAAATGTTATGTCATCATTTTCATCGGCGGAAGAAAAATGTGTAAAGACTCCATATAAATTTAAATTTTTCTTTTTAATTATTTCTAAAGCTTCTAAAATTTGCGAAGGCAATATACCATTTCTGCACATACCTGTATCAATTTTAAGCTCAATATTTATATTAGAAGGACAGTTTTCTATATCTTTTAATCCGTTTAAACTAAAAATATAGTTTGATCGATATTCTTTTTTAGGTATCTCATACATAATCAGTATAGATTTAAAATTATATTGCGATGCTCTATTTGCTTCAGTTATATTTCTAACCATCACATGCTTAATTCCATATTCTTGTGATAGTTCACACATAGGCTCTATACCATGTCCATATGCATTATCTTTTAATGAAATACAAATTTTATCTTTACTACCTAATAATTGCGTATAATATTTTGCATTTTTTAGAAATGATTTTTTATTGAGGTTAACATATCCCATTTGACATCTTTATTTTAGTGGTATATTCCATTTTTTGTAATAAGCAATAACCCTCAGGCTAACACCTATTATAAAAATTATGGCTATATTTATAGGTAAAAGTATATCAAAATAATGCAAAATATATACTAAAGACGCTATTACTAAAGAAATCGTACCATAGAAACCAGTTTTAAATACAAAAGGAACTTCATTGATGATTATATCTCTTAAAATACCTCCTCCAACCGCAGCTATAAATGCAACCATTAGCACTCCTGCAAAATTAAAACTATGCTCCAGAGCAACCATTGCCCCCGTAATAGAAAATGCAACTAATCCAATAGAGTCACTCAGGATAAAGTAAGGTTTATTTTCAATAGAACCTCGTCTGTGCACTTTGAATAAAATCAAAAGTAATAATACTATAAAAACTATCAATGCAGGTTCGGTATGTGAAAAAGTATAAGGTCTAGATATAACAATAATATCTCTAAGTATTCCACCACCTAAAGCTGTTAAAAATACAGCAATACATACGCCTAGTAAATCCAAGTTACTTTTAACTGCAATTGAAAAACCACTAATTGCAAATGCTATAATACCTAGAAATTCCGCAGCTTCATACATACAAAAACTTTTTATATTTGTTCATTAATATTTATCCATTTTGTTAATTTTATATTCTGTTAAGTATATAGAAAATAACTTTAAAAGCATATATTTGCTATGATTAAAAATAAAAGAATATATTGAGGAATTTAATCAATGGCAAACATTCAAAGCCTTAGAGGTATGAAAGATATTACAGATAATGATAGTAAATTATTTTTATATTTTATAGAAAATTGTACAAAAATAGCCAAAAAATATGCTTATGATTATATAGAAACACCTATTTTAGAAGAGGCTACACTTTTCAAAAGAAGCGTAGGTGAGAGTAGTGATATCGTTAGTAAAGAGATGTATCAATTCATCGACAAAGGCTCTCATGATGTGTGCTTAAGACCTGAAGGAACTGCAGGAGTTGTTAGATGGTTTGTACAAAATAAAAAAGATAAAGCTGGTGGGCACAATAGAGTTTTTTATCATGGACCTATGTTCAGATATGAAAGACCTCAAAAAGGAAGATTAAGAGAATTTCACCAGTTTGGTTGTGAGTCTTTTGGAGAAGCTAGCGTATATGAAGATGCTACTATGATTTTAATGATAAGTGAGATGTTAAATTTCTTTAAAATAGGATATAAACTGCAACTTAATTCATTAGGTGATGAAAATTGTATGCCACAGTATAAAGAAGTACTAGTAAAACATCTCCACACATTAACACTTTGCGAAGATTGTAATAGAAGAACAGAATCAAATCCCATTCGAGTTTTGGACTGTAAAAACGAGTCATGTCAAATAGAACTTAAAAATGCACCAAAAATCACAGATAATCTTTGTGAATCTTGCAATATTGATTTCACAAAACTAAAAGAAATTTTAGATACAAATAGTGTATCTTATGAAATTGATTCAAATCTTGTTAGAGGACTAGACTACTACACTAAAACTGCATTTGAATTCGTAAGTAATAACATCGGAGCACAAAGTGCCATAGCAGGTGGTGGACGATATGATAGACTAGTAGAATTTTTAGGTGGTAAACCTACTGCTGCAGTTGGCTTTGCTATAGGAATCGAACGACTACTAGAGTTAATTATACAAAATGAAACAAAAGAAGATATTTTATATATTGGAGCTATGTCAGATAATGCGATAGATACAGTATTTTCAATTGTAAATAAAAAAAGAAAAACTACTAAAGTACTGAGTGACTACAAAGTAAGAGGATTTTCAAAACACCTTAATAATGCTCAAAAACAAGGAGCAAATACAGTAGCTCTAATTGGTGAAGATGAGATGACAAACGGAACTATTTGGATAAAAAATCTTGAAACAAAAGAAGAATCTAAGATTTTATTAGAAGATTTTTATTAAAATAACATCAGAGAATATAATTTATTTTGTATTCTTAAAGATGCTATATTGTAACTTCAATAGTGAAACCTACATTGAGCTATGATAATAAGGTCATCTATTATTTTATATACCAGTCTATGTTCTGAACTGATACGCCTAG
Source organism: uncultured Arcobacteraceae bacterium (assembly GCA_963934755.1). Classification (GTDB taxonomy): domain Bacteria; phylum Campylobacterota; class Campylobacteria; order Campylobacterales; family Arcobacteraceae; genus JAIOSF01. The sequence goes on from CAWVZX010000029.1 coordinate 3,714, forward strand.
AATAATATCCATTAAAATTTTCTTTTAGTTTCTCAGGTTTACCTAAACCCTCTTTATCATAAGTATTCCTTTTGATATCTTTTATTAGAAGATTGATTCGCTTTAAAATTTGCTTATCATATTGTTGCCAATATTGATAATCATCCCAAGCAATATCAGCAAAACCTAATATCATAAATCAATATCTTTTTTTATAAACTTTGCACCATCAATTTGATCAACAGCATTTAAAAGTCTATCTCTATTATTTTTAGATGAGAGAAGATAAATAATCTCTTTCATCGAGTTATATTCTTCTTGAGATATCAAAATAGCAGACTGTTTGTCTTTTGTAGTAATGATATATTCTTCAAAGTTATCACATACTTTATTTATGATACCTCTTAGATTGTTTCTAGCTTCTGAGTAAAGAACTGCTCGCATAGTTTCTCCTTTTCTCAATATGTTGTCATTATATCATATTTATTTAAAGATTAAGATTTAAGTATTATACAACTATAATAACATACAATATGTAGTTATACTAAAAGGTTAATAGATATCATGTTCGTAGTGCAGTTAGATATTTTCCTAAATAGACAATTTATCATAAAGTTCGTCTATATATTCTTTTGTAGTCTCAACTATATTTTCTTTTTTAAAGATAAGATCATTTCTCATATCTTCTAACTCTTCAAGCGTAAAGAATTCTAAATAGTTTTGATTTATATCTACGCTTGTTCCATCAGAAGTAATAAGTGATTTTATCTCTTCGATTAATTCGTTTTTAGTATATTCTTCCATTATTTTACAAACTTATTTACAATTTGTTCTAAATATAATTTTATCTTAGGATTTCCAAAGTCATCTTTTTCACACTTACAGCAACCACATGCTCTTCCTGCATCTGTTATATCTCCTATATCATCAATTGTCATAGCATTTTTATCCTCAATTGCATGTACTATTTCTTCTAATGTTACATGATTACAATTACAAACAGTATGAGAATATTGAAAATCAGCCATTTACTTTTTCTCTTTTTTGATGATTTCATACGCTTCGTTTATCTCTTGAAGTTTTTCTGTTGCTTCAGCTATAATAGATTGACTAGCGCCCTGCCCTGTGATGATATCTGGATGATTTTTTTTTACTAAATCTCTATATTTTTGTTTAATTATTTTCATGTCATCTGTAATATTTACACCTAAAATTTTACATGACTTTTCTATAGAGAACGCTTTGGAATTTTGTTTTTGTGCATAAAAATGCTCAAAAGTTGCTATGAGATTTTCAAAGTCAAACTTTTTAATTTTTAGAGTATTTGCAATATCTTCCATTATCATAAACTCAGCTTTTGAAAAATCATTATCTATAAAGGCTAAATTTAAGAGATACTCCATTACTTTCAATCTTTTTTGATATTCATGTTTCGTTAAATTATAATATTGTGTTGCAACGGCTACAGTATTGTTAAAACTATTCATTTCTTTTGTATAAATACTTTTTAACTGGCTTCTAACTTCAGTACTATTTTCAAAATGATTTGAAATATCAGTAAATGTATGACTTAAAATCTCCGCCTCTAACTCACAAACATTACCATCAGCTTTAGCAACTTTGGCAAGCATTGCAACTAAAAGACCGGCTTCATGATCGTTTAAATCACCTTTAAAATCTTGTTTCCCATCAACTTTAATATGCTGATAATCACTACTTTTATATCCTCTATTTAATATATAAAAAACAATACCTACAATAACAAATATCAATAACTCTCTCATTTAATTTCCCTTAAACTTATTATGTTGAATTTTATCAAAAATAAGGTAAAATCTCGTCTAATAATAAATTTAAGGTATGAATATGTTTGGTATGGGATTTATGGAGATTTTTCTTGTTTTAATTGTTGCAATTATTGCATTAGGTCCAGAAAAGCTTCCAAATGCAGCTGTAGAGATAGTAAAGTTTGTAAAGAGAATTAAAACTAGTCTAGATGATGCCAAAACAACTTTAGCTACAGAATTAAACATTTCACAAATGAAAAAAGAAGCAGAAGAATTTAAATCAAGTGCAAGTAATATTAAAAATATTGCTGATTTAAAAATGGAAGAAATTGCAAGTCTAAAAGTTACTCAGAGGAAGAATGGAATAGTAAACAAAACCAAACAAAACAAAGTATCAAAAAAAAAACATGCCATTTTAGATAAAAATAAGGCAGTATAATGTTTGATGATTTAAAACCACATATAGCTGACTTACGAAAAAGACTTGTCATTTCTTCTTCTGCATTATTTATTGCATTTTTTGCCTGTTTTGCCATACATGAACCTATTTTAAACTGGATGATGTATCCAATAGAAGAAGTATTGCCAGAGGGTTCTAAAATGATTGCACTTGAAGTGCAAGAAACATTCTTTACTGCACTTAAAGTTGCATTTTTCAGTGCTTTTTTAGCAACACTTCCTATTATTCTTTGGCAAATGTGGTTATTTTTAGCACCAGGACTTTATGATAATGAAAAAAAACTACTTGTTCCTTTTGTATTAGGTGCAACAATTATGTTTTTAACAGGTGCTTCATTTGCATACTATATAGTTGTTCCTTTTGGATTTGAATTTCTAATAAATTTTACTAGTAACGTTGTATTAGTAATGCCTAGTATTGGAAAATATGTAAGTTTTTTTACTAAATTAATGTTTGGTTTTGGTTTAGCTTTCGAGCTACCAGTATTTACATTTTTTTTAGCAATCATTGGAGTAGTAACAGACAGAACACTAAAAGATTTTTTCAAATACGCAGTTGTACTTATTTTTATAGTCTCAGCACTTTTAACACCTCCAGATATCATAACTCAGTTTCTAATGGCTGGACCACTTATACTATTATATGGAGTTTCTATTTATATTGCAAAAATATTTAATCCTGAAGTTATAGAAGATGATGAAAATAAAGTAGAAAAGATAATTAATGATTCAAAATAATGACTTAGACCCTTTAAAAACAATCAGTTATAACTATTATTTACCAGAAAATCTAATAGCTACATATCCTGTATCCCCAGCTGATGCAGCAAAATTATTGGTTTATAATCAAAAAACAAAAACTATAGTACATACTACATTTCAGAATCTATTAAATTATATACCACATGATACAGAAATTTTTTTCAATGACACAAAAGTTATTAAAGCAAGAATATTTGGATACAAAGAGACTGGCGGCAAGATCGAACTATTATTTAATAAACCTTTAGTAAATAACCAATACTTAGTTTATATGAGAGGGAAAATTTTACTTGGAAATATAATTACTTTTGATAAAGAACTAAGAGCAGAAGTTTTAAAACTTCAAGAAGATGGTACACGAATCGTTAAATTTTATCAAAACGAACAAGAGTTGGATTTTCTAACACTTGTAGAAATTTTAAATGATATAGGACATTTGCCACTGCCTCCTTATATAAAACGAGAAGACGAAGAATCTGATAATAATACTTATCAAACACTCTTTGCTAAGAATTATGGAGCTGTTGCAGCCCCTACAGCCTCACTACACTTTACACCTGAACTATTAGATGAATTAAAAAATAAATATCATACAAACTATCTTACACTTCATGTGGGTGCTGGTACATTTAAACCTGTAGAATCTGAAAATATTTTAGATCATCCTATGCATAGTGAATATTATAATATCCCAAATATCTCAAAAAAGATATTGGATACAGACAAAAAAATATTAGCTGTAGGAACTACGGTAACTAGAACAATAGAATTTTATAATGATACAAAACAACTAAATGGAGAAGCAAACTTATTTCTAAATCCTCTAAATATTCCAAAAAGAGTTGATTATTTGTTAACTAATTTTCATTTACCAAAATCAACATTGATTATGTTAGTTGCATCATTTATAGGGATTAATAAAACTATAGAAATATATGAGGAAGCCATAAAGAAAAATTATAGATTTTTTTCATATGGAGATGGAATGCTAATCATATAACTACAAGAATGATTATTAGTCTTTCTTGTAGAGTAAATTATTTCCTAAAATTATATTTTAAGGGCTTTAAATTTCTCGGTTATTTTAGAAATTAAACTTTTACTAATACCTTTAATATTTAATAATATCGATGGACTTTGATGTAAAATACCAACAACTTCTTCGATACTTCCTACTTCTTTGATGATTCTGTTATATTTTTTTTCACCTATTCCATTGACTGATTTTAAAAGATTTTTTAATTCTTTTTCTGACAACATTACTGTTTCTAAAATTTCTGCATCTTCATCTGAGGCTGGGGGAGCTTGTTCATCCTTTAAATGTGCTACTTTCATTGACTTTAAATTATTTAATGAAAATCTATCTTGATAATTGTATATTTCACTAGGCCATTCTTCAGTCCATCTTCTTTTGACATTATAAACTTTATATTCAGTGTCTAATTCATGAAGAAATTTTTCACTTTTCCCATACATTTTTTTCTTATTACCGAAAAACTCACCATCAGAACTTGTATTATATTTACCAAATGTAATATGTCTCATAGTTCTTAATAAATCAGGTGACATTTTTGATAATTCTTCCCAGTTAAACATTGGCATATGCGGTTTTCTAAATCTACCTTCACTTAAACTCCACATTATATATTGACCAATCCAATCCCTTATGTAAGGAAATGCAGCAAATGCTGTAGCACATTCTAAAATTTGTGCTCTCCCATCTTTTCCACAAGCAACATCACAAGCAAAGTACTCAGCCTTCGCGGCTTTTGATACACTAACAGCTAGGTCAAGTACATTTTTTGGAACATTATTATAATCCATACTTCCACCTTGGCTAGTATTTGTAAGCCATTCACCCTTAGCAGCTTTTCTCCAAAATGCACAAACTGGCTTATGCCCAATTAACATAACTCTAATATCAGCTTCCATTGGAATAAAATCTTGAAAATACATTGGATGATATTTCTTTTTAGCATATAGGTCTTTTGCTTCTTTATAATTATCAACTTTATGTACAAAATATCCACCATAATTTGATGGTCCGTAAGATTTCTTAATAATTTTTGGATATTTACATTGTTTTAAAAATTTATCACCATTTGGTCTATTGTAATATATATATGTTTTTGGAATTGGAAAATTATATTTCCATGCAAATCTTGTAACATTTTCTTTTGACTTATTTGAAAACTGTGTATCAAGAGATGGAATAAACCTAACATTAGGTAAAGCTTGAGCTATTTCTCTAAATATTTCATATGCAGTTGCAGGTACATTTCCTATAAGAACATCAATTTTTTTTCTTTTGACTTCTTTAATAAATGTATTTTTATCATTACCCCAATGATAGGTAACTTCTTCTATTTTATTTGGCCAATCTTTAAAATTTGAATAATCAAAAAATCTCAATACATAATCCATATATAAAAAACCTAATTTTGGTAACTTTTTATTATTTAATCCCATTTTTATTTATCCTTCTTTCTTTGTTTTTCTATCTATCAAATCAACAATTAAATCAATTTTTTTTTCATTAAAAACTAATCCCATTTTTTCTTGCTCTTGTGTTGCGAATGCAGGTATTCCATTTACTTCTAAAACAATATATTGTTCTTTCTCTAAATCATATATTATATCAACACCACCAATATCAACTCCACAAACCTCACAAGCTTTTATGGACATATCAATAATCTCCTGATTTGCTTCACGCATAAATACAGATCCACCACTAGTAACATTTGTACGCCAATCTGTTCCACTAGCTTTTCTTCCATAACAGCTTACGAATTGACCATCAACTATATCTATTCTGAAATCTGTATTATCATATTTGATAAACTTTTCTAAATAAAAATATCTTAAATCCATCTGATTTAAAAATGGTATAAGCATATCTAAGCTTTCTGCATTTTCAATTTTTGTAAGACCAATTCCACCCCAACCATCTATTGGCTTATAAACCATTTTATCCCATTGTTTAATAGTATCTTTTAATTGATACTCATCACCCCTATGGCATAGTTTATAATCGGCTGTCATAATTCCATTATTCCTTAAAACAAAGGATGTCTGGAATTTATCTTCTGTTAAAGAAAAAGCCTCATAAGAATTAATCATCGGCATCGCTCTATTTAATGCTTGATATAAATATGTCTGATATTTTGATTGTTCTCCAGCATTGTATGAGAAAAACAAATCAAGTTTGTCTAGTTTTACCTTATCATATAGAATATGACCATTTTTACCTATTGCTTTTCGTAAATTAATATTATCAATTGTTTGGATATTTCTATCTTTTAATTTTTCTATTATGTCTTTTCCAATTTTATCACCGCCACTATTTGTATAAAGCCACATACCAATATTTCTTGTATTTTCCATAATGTTTCCTTATTTAAAATTTAAAGTGATTTGATTGATGAAATGTTAAAATTGAAGTCATCATTTTAATTCGCTGATCAAAACTACTTTTTAAAGCACGCTCAGTTACAGTATGATCTCCATCGCCAAATGGGCCAAACCCATCTAATGTAACTACTCCACAAGAAGCAACATGATTAGCATCACTTACTCCCCCTCTTTGTTCAGTAGTAATTTTTACATTAGTAATTTTTTCTAGTTTTTTAATAAAATTGATTTGTTTTTCATTTGCTTCCATAACATCTCGTTGAATAAGTCCCTCAAGTTTGGAAATAGTCCCATCGACATAACTTGTCTGCGTAATTTCATCAAGTGCCTTTAAAAGTC
>CAWVZX010000030.1:0-10281 GCA_963934755.1 uncultured Arcobacteraceae bacterium
CGTACTATGGTAGGATACTATGATACAGATATGTTAAATATAGTATTTCCTATGCTACTTTTGTGGTCTATAATTTGGGCTATTGATACAAAAAAGAATATATATCTAATCTTTACCGCTCTTGATGTTCTTGCATATAGATGGTGGTATCCTCAAAGTTATGCTTTGGAGTTCGCTTTTTGGGGAATGCTAGTATTATATCTTCTATATCTTCTATATCAAAATAAAACACCTCTTGGTAAATATTATGAAAATAGCGATATTGCTTATACTATACAATTATTAAGTATCATGATGTTAGCTATGATAGACTTAGATATGCTATTTCGTATAATATTAGTACTTGGGTATTTAATGTTATTTACTCAAAAAAGATGGTATAAATATCTGCATATTATATTTTTAATGGTTGTCGTACTCTTTTTAGCAACGGGTGGATTTGATCCTATTTGGGGAAAACTTAAGGCTTATGTATTTACAGAGCATATATCTATAAATAGTGAAGGTTTGAAGTTAAACTTTTTTACAGTGATGCAAACTGTACGAGAAGCATCGCAGATAACTTTCGTTACTTTTGCAAATAGAATTAGCGGGCATACTATCATTTTCTTATTATCTTTTGTGGGATATCTTGTTTTACTATATCGACATAAGATTATGCTTTTATCTCTTCCTATGGTTGGACTTGGCTTTTTAGCCTTGAGTGGAGGTTTACGATTTACTATCTATGCTGTACCTATTTTTGCTTTAGGCATGGGATATTTCATCTATGAAGCGTCTAAATTTTTATCCAAACAGTTCAAAAATAAAATAGCCTCAAAAGTATCGTACTATGTTTTGCTCGCATTGTTTACTAGTGGTGTGCTTTATCCTAATATAAAACATGTCATTGCATATAAGGTACCTACAGCATTGCAAAATACTGAAGTAAGAGTTTTGGATAAACTCAAAACGATTGCCAATCGGGAAGACTATGTTGTTTCGTGGTGGGATTATGGTTATCCTTTACGATATTATAGTGATATTAAAACTTTAAGTGATGGTGGAAAACATAGTGGATCTGTAAATTTTCCTAGTAGTTATACTTTAACAAACTCACAAGAAACAGCTAGTAAAATGCTACGATTTGATGTGGAATATACAGAAAAAAGATTTGCAGTAAATGAAAATAACAAAGAGCTAAATCAAAATGATACAAACTATATAAAATGGGCAAGCTCCAATATAGAGCAAATGACTGTAGAATATGAATATGACGATACAAATGACTTTTTGATAGCACTCGAAACAAATATAAAATTGCCAGCAAAATCAAGAGATATTTATCTTTTTCTTCCAAATAGAATGATGCCTCTAGTGCCAACGATAGAGTTATTTTCAAATTTAAATCTTATGGATGGAACAAAAGGAAGGCAGTCACACTTTTATCGTACTACAAAATTTAAGAAAACAAAAAATATGATAGATTTACAAAATGGAATAAAATTTTATAAACAAGATGGTTATGTAGAAATGGGTGGTAGAAAGTTAAAAGTTAATAACTTTGTAGAAACACAATATGATTCAAAAGGAAAGTTAAAAACAAAAATACAAAGTATAAATACTGAGGGTCAAGTTAATGTTATATATATGAAAAATTATCATACATTTTTAGTACTCAATGATAAACTATTTAACAGTACTTATATTCAACTTTTCGTATTAGAGAACTATAACCAAAAATTATTTGAACCTATTATTTTAACACCAAGATCAAAAGTATATAAACTCAAAATCTAAAAAACCTTTCTAATGATAGAAAGGTTTTGCTGCAAAGTACTCTTACTACTAAAATTGTAGTGAAAACTCTAACTATATTTTGCTATTGTATTTCTTTTTAAAATTTCACAATATTCTTTCGCATGATAAGTGATGATAATACAAGCACCAGCTCTTTTAAAACTAAGAAGTGTTTCACACATAGCTCTTTCATAATCAATAATTCCAGCAATTCCAGCATTTTTTAGCATAGCATACTCTCCACTTACATTATACACTGCAAGTGGTAGATTTGTATTATTCCTTATGTCTCTTACAATATCAAGGTATGGAAGAGCTGGCTTCACCATAAGGATATCTGCACCTTGCTTCTCATCCTCTAATGATTCTTCGATTGCTTCAAGTCTGTTCGCTGGATCCATTTGGTACATATTCCTATTGCCGTACACTGGAGCAGATTCCGCTACATCTGTAAATGGACCGTAGTACCCACTAGCAAATTTTGTGCTATACGCCATGATAGGTAAATTTTCATATCCATTTTCATCTAATGCTTCTCGTAATGTATGAATAATTCCATCCATCATACCACTGGGTGCAATCATATCAGCACCTGCCTTCGCATGAACTAATGCTTGTACAGCAGATAATTCTAATGTAGTGTCGTTATCTACAGTATCTTGATCACTTAGTATGCCACAATGTCCATGGTCCGTATATTCGCAAAAGCATAAATCACTTACTATAAACATATCTGGGAAATCTTTTTTGATAGCCTGTATCGTACGAGAGATGATACTATGTTCAGATAAACACTCACTTCCTACACTGTCTTTTACTTCAGGTATGGCAAATAGGATGATGCTATTTAATCCAATACTTCGTATATATGCACACTCTTTAAGTATCTCATCTATTGACATCTGAAAAACACCAGGCATTGAAGGTACTTCATTTTTTATCTTTTCACCTTCTCTTACAAAAAGTGGATAGATAAGATCACTTGCATTTACTGAAGTTTCTCTTGTAAGGTCTCTTAAGGTTTCATTAATTCTTAATCTTCTAAATCTTTTAAACATAGTATTTACCTTTTTTGGATATCATTGCCTAATACTAACAAAATAGGGATTAAATATTTATGAATATAGAAGTTTCAAATGTTGCTAAGTTACCTACTAAACATGGCGATTTTTTAATACAATCTTTTAAAGAATTAAAAGAAAGTGGGGCCAAAGAGCATTTAGTTATTTTTACAAAAGATTTAGAGACTCTTCTTGAAAATGGACCAATAGTAAGAATACATAGTGAGTGTCTCACAGGTGATGCTATAAGTAGTGTCAAATGTGACTGTCAAGCACAACTGAACTATGCACTGGATTTTATAAATGAAAGTTTAGGTATGGTAATTTACCTTAGACAAGAAGGTCGCGATATTGGACTCTTTAATAAAGTAAATGCTTATGCATTACAAGATCAAGGATTTGATACAGTTGAGGCGAATCATCAGTTAGGTTTCGCTTCTGATGAAAGAACTTATGAGGTAGTTGATTTTATTTTTGATTATTATAAAATAGATAAAATAAAATTAATGACAAACAATCCTGCAAAACTAAAGGGAATTAAAGTTAAAATTGTAGAGCAAATACCTATTCAGGTTGGAATAACGACACAAAATACTCACTATTTAAGAATAAAAAAAGAAAAAATGGATCATATATTATAATGCTAAAAGAAAAAATTGAACAAATAGACCTATCATTTGATGACTTATTTTATGAGAGATGTGATAAATACATCAAACTTTTACAACAATGGGGGAAGGTACATAATCTTACAGCATCTTTAAGAGACACAGAGATTGTAAATAATATCATAGATAGTTTGTATCCTTTAAAATTTTTAAATGATTTTGATTCTTTAGCAGATGTAGGAACAGGTGCTGGTTATCCAGGGGTGTTACTAGCAATTGCTCGACCCTCAGCTAGAATAGTATTGGTTGAGCCCCGCGCAAAAAGAGTAGCTTTTTTAAATTTTGTTAAAAGTGCTTTAAAACTAGAAAATGTTTTTATAGAACAAAAAAGAATAGAAGATTTACATGATGATAGATTTGATATTATCACGAGTAGGGCAGTTACAAATACTACTTTACTTTTAGAGTTAACTTCTCATTTAAAAGATGAAAAAACGCAGTACCTTTTTTATAAAGGTAGTTTATGTGAAGAAGAGATAAAAGATGCTCAAATACAAAACTATCAAACTATAAAAATAGGTGAACACAGAAATTATTTATATATGAAAAATGAGGTATCTTAGATGGTTATAAAAGTATTAATTTTAGGTTTAATTTTATTTGTAGTATATTTTGTCTTTTTTAAAAAGAATATCAAAAATAATAAGAAAAAACATAATGAGATAATCGATACGATGATTGAGTGTCCTACTTGTGGTACTTATGTATCTAAAGATGATACTATTGTAAGTAAGGGTAATTATTTTTGTTCAAAAGAGTGTGTAAAATGATATTAATAGGTGAAAAGAATATAGAATGTGAAACTTTAGAAAAGATTACTAGCATAGCGGATATATCATCTACTCCTTCAAATTCTACTGTTTTGTTTGATTTTAATTTTCCTTTATTGAAATATACGAAAAAAAACAATATAAATACTGCAGTCATAGTAAATGATTTACAAGAAGTCATATATGCTTCCACTTTTGATGTGAGATATATAATAGTAAATAAAAATATAGCTAAACAAGCTCAAAATATAGCCAATAACTATATGCTCGACAGTAAAATATTAGTCATAATTGAAACAAGTGAAGAAATAGTTGAAAATGCTATAGATGAAATAGATGGTGTAATTTATAAAAGGGTGCTATAATAAAAATAAAACAATACAAATATGAAAGATAAGAGATGGATGAAAAAAAAATATATTTATGTGCAATATGTAATATAGAAAGTGGAACTTGTGATCAAGATTGTAAGTTTTGTACGCAAAGTGTAAAGTATCAAGCAGATATAGCACGATACAAGAGAAAAGATATAGATATCATTGTAGCAGAAGCAAAGAATGCGAGAAAAAATAAAGCTATAGGTTTTTGTTTAGTAACAGCAGGAAAAGGTTTAACGGACAAAAGATTAGCTTATATTTGCGAGGCTGCACGAGCAGTTAAAAAAGAAAATTTAGGTTTGAAACTTATTGCCTGCAATGGACTAGCTACCTTAGAACAACTTTTAGAGTTAAAAGAAGCTGGAGTAGACAATTATAATCATAATTTAGAAACATCAAGAGAATTTTATCCAAGTATAGTTTCAACTCATAGCTGGGATGAAAGATATCAAACATGCCTTAATGTAAAAGAAGCAGGCTTGAAACTTGTAAGTGGTGGTATTTTTGGTTTAGGTGAGTCTCAAGAAGATAGAATTTCTATGCTTAAATCTTTAGCATCCTTAGATCCTATAACTGTGCCTTTGAACTTTTTTCATCCAAATGAAGCTTTACCAATTGTCAGCAATAGTGTAACAAAAGAGCAAGCCTTTGGACTTATTAAATTAGCAAGAGATATGGTAGCAAATGCACACAAAATTATGGTAGCAGGTGGAAGAGAACTTATGTTTGGAAAAGATGAATATAAAGTCTTTGAATATGGTGCAAATTCTATAGTAATAGGCGATTATCTTACGACATCTGGTAAAAATGCTTTACAAGATATAGTAGAACTTGAAGCAATGGGCTATAGTATCGCTCATACTTGTGAAAAATAAACTATAACGATATAAAATGAGTAATGAAATATCCATAATCATAACCTTATCTTTAATAATATTTTTATCTCCATTATTATCTAAACTGACAAGAATCCCCACTATACCTTTAGAAATAATTTTGGGTTCTCTTGCTGTATCACTCTCTTTTATACAAGAAAATTATATTTTTACATTAGTTGCTGAACTAGGATTTTTATATCTGATGTTTCTAGCTGGACTAGAAGTTGATTTAAAAAAACTGTTCAAAATATCACCTACTCTTTTGAAAAAAGGCTTATTGTACTCTTTATTTTTGTATATATTCGCAGTTCTTTTTACATGGAGTTTTAATCTATCCAATATTTTTATTGTTACTTTCCCTCTTATATCTATAGGACTTTTAGCCGTATTAAAAAAAGAGTATGGTGATACACCATGGTTAAATTTGGCTTTTACAGTAGGTTTGATAGGTGAGATTATCTCTATCATCGTTTTAGCAGCCGTGAGTGCTGGACTAGAATTTGGTATGGGTCAACAACTGTACGAAAGTTTATTTTTACTGGGTCTTGTTTTTGTAGCGATGATAGCCCTATACTATTTTTTTCATAATCTTATTTGGTGGAATCCAGAACTTAAAACCTATCTTATGCCAACTGATGATAATCAAGAGCAAGATATTCGATTTTCGATGAGTATATTTTTCTTGATGATTGCAGTCATGTTGTATTTGCATCTTGAAGTTATTCTTGGGGCTTTTATAGCAGGTGTTTTTATTGCAACTTTTTTTGAACATAATAAAGAGTTACCTCATAAACTTGAGCATTTTGGTTTTGGTTGGTTAGTGCCTATATTTTTTGTTTGGATTGGTACATCTTTTGAATTGAAATCTTTATTTATACCTAATCTGATAACAACATCATTAATCATCACTTGTGGTATGATTTTGATGCGATTCTTTAGCTCTTTGATATTTATTAAAGATTTAAGTTTGAAAGGCACTACATTATTAGCTTTATCTCATTCTATGCCACTTACGCTTATAATTGCTGTTGCTACATTGGCTTTACATAATCATAGTATTAGTGATTTTTATTATTATGCTTTTATTTTGAGTGCTATTTTTGAAGTTATTGTGTGTATGATATTGATACGATTAATTTATAAGAAAGAAGAAATTCAATAATATGACAATAAAAATGAAAAATTACCTCAGTTATAAATTTATGCAGATGATTATTTTTTCTGAATCGTGATCATTCCTTTTTTACTATTTATCTTTTTAATATAATTAGTTTTTATATTTGGCAAATCGATTACTACTCTAAAGAAGTTATCTTCCATGTGCGTACCAACTGTAAATGAGTTGAAGTCATCATTAAGAATATCTTTTCTTATGGTGTAAAAACTAATATTTCCCTCAAAATCAAATACAATCTTGTTTGCAGGTATTAAGTGGTCTTTGTTTAAAAGTTTATATTGTGGATCAACATTGATGGTTAAAATATCATCTAGAACCTGAATATTTATAAAAGGTAAAACTTTAAATTTTTCTTTATTTTTAATTTGACTTTTCAAAATAAGTGCTTTTTGTTCCAGAAAAAGTGCTGTTGGTTCAAAAGGATTTTCTCTCGCTAATACAGATATGTTAAGGGCAATAGTTAATATTGATATTGAAATAATTTTCATAATTTTTCAGGCTCCAAGTTTTTTAATTCAAAATATTTTTTTTGTAATGCTGCATTTTCTATTTGCAATCGTTGAATGTCGTATTGTAATCTAGCTTTTTTATTTTTAATATTAGCATAAAGCTCATACGAATTATTTCCAAAAAAAAGTAAGTTTGAAATATAATATGCCATGACAAATGTTATAACAACCAAAACTGTAGATATCAATATAAACTCTTTATTTTGCTTTAACCTTGTAAGCATAATTACTTATGACTACTTTTTTGCAAAAGGTTGTTTTCCGAGATACTCTGCGTATCCTACTTCTGCATCAATTTCTAAAAGTCTATTATATTTAGCTGTTCTATCACTTCGTGCAGTACTTCCTGTTTTGATTTGTCCACAGTTAAGTGCAACTGCAAAATCAGCTATAAATGTATCTTCACTTTCGCCTGACCTATGTGACATAACACAATTGTAGTTATTTCTTTGTGCAAGTCTGATAGTAAGCATAGTTTCACTTATGGTACCAATTTGATTTGGTTTGATTAAAATAGAGTTAGCGATATTTTTAGCGATACCTTCTGCTAATATGTTTGCATTTGTTACAAATAAATCATCGCCTACAAGTTGAATTTTATCTCCTAATTTTTCAGTAAGAATTTTCCAACCATCCCAGTCATCTTCGCTTAAACCATCTTCGATTGAAACAATAGGATATTTATTACATAAATTATAATAGTAGTTTACTAACTCAAGAGCGGTAACTTCTCTATTTTCAGATTTTAAAACATAAAGACCTTGTTCATTTATAAGTTCAGAAGCAGCAACATCAAGAGCAAGTGCAATCTGCTCTCCTGGAATATAGCCAGCTTTTACGATTGCTTTCATGATAATTTCTAAAGGTTCTTCATTTGATTTCAGGTTTGGAGCGAATCCGCCCTCGTCACCAACAGCAGTAGATTCACCCATCTCATCAATAATTTTCTTAAGACTGTGGTACACTTCAGCAGTAGCTCTTAAACCCTCTTTAAAATTTTCAAAACCAACTGGCATAATCATATACTCTTGAAAATCCACAGAGTTATTTGCATGTTCTCCACCATTTATTATATTAAACATCGGTACAGGCATTGTCATGGCATTAGCTCCACCTAAGTATCGGTATAATGGAATTTTTAAAGAAACTGCAGCTGCTCTTGCTACAGCCATAGAAACACCTAAAACTGAATTAGCTCCAAGGTTAGCATAGTTAGTAGTAGCATCTATATCTTTCATAGTAGCATCAATTTCCGCTTGATTAAAAGGGCTTAAGCCGATTAATTCATTAGATATAGCAGTGTTTACATTTTCAACTGCTTTTTGCACACCTTTACCCATATATCTGTCACCACCATCTCTTAGTTCTAGTGCTTCTCTTTTACCAGTACTAGCTCCACTAGGAACGATTGCACTTTCTTTTGTACCATCACTTAATATTACTGTAGCTCTAACCGTAGGATTACCACGACTGTCCATGACTTCATCAGCGTAGATATTATCTATATATACCATTTACATTTTCCTTTTTAATTATATCTATATTAATAAGATACAATAGCTAATTCCTGCTTAAAAGCACTACAAAACCTATTTTTTTGTCTTGGCTTTTGTTTTAAATATTGTAATATTATTTAAGATTTTTACGGCCATTAAGGTCAAAAAAGTTCCTGCAAATATAGTGAAATGTACCTCTTCTTTTAAAAATATAATACTAAGAGTAATGGCAGAAATGGGAACTAGAAATATAAAAGAACTGACTTCATTTGTCCCTAGTTTTTCTATCCCAATAAAATAAATACTTGTGGCAAATGTAGTAGAAATAACAGAAAGACTCAACATATTTATCCAAAATATAGAGTCAAAACTTTTATAATCAAACTCACTTATGTCTACAAAAAAGATTAATACTAAAATCATCATAATAAGATACATATAAAAAGTAAAAATTAAAGGAGATGTCTTTGTAGCCTTTGAGCTGATAATTGTAACTAGCGGCCATAGTATTGATGCTAGCAAAAAATATGCATTATGTAGGGTAAAAAAATCTTCTATGGATAAAGACCAAGCATTTAGAATAGTAAGTACCCCAATTGCTCCAAAAGCTAAAGCATATTTATCTTTTCTTTCTATTTTTCTATTAAAAAAAAGTGCCATAATTATAAAGGTATTAATAGGAATAAGAGTAGTTACTAGAGCTCCCCCTAAGCTAGCTGTTCCTAATTTTATACCCAAGAAATAAAACTTTAAATAAAGAATCATTATAACAGAAGTTATAATTACTAATAATAAACTTTGCTTACTGATATAAAACTTTTTTCTACTGTATAAAAGTATAGGAAGCATAGTCAAAATTGTAAAAAAATTTCTTAAAATTATAAGTTCATATTCATTAATATATGAACTTAAAACTTTGGCATGAACCCAAGAAGCACCCCAGCCTACCATGGCTAAAAACATTAAAACATAAAATATTCTTTTATTTTGATCTGTCATTTAAAATTTATTTCCTAACTTTTATGGAAGTATATCTTGATTTTATTAACAATCTTCTATCATAAAATATTTTATTTTGAGCAATAGAATACATATTATGGTACAATTTGAAAATTTAACAAGCAAAAGGTACATAATATATGTCATTTACAAATCTGGGTTTATCAAAACCAATTTTAAAAGCTATTGAAGATTCGGGGTACACAAGACCTAGTCCAATACAAGCGCAAGCAATACCATTAATATTAGAGGGAAAAGATGTTTTAGCAGGAGCTCAAACAGGTACAGGTAAAACAGCTGGTTTTACACTACCAATTTTGGAACTTATGACTCATCGTTCAAACCAAAAACAAAAATTAAAAGCTAGAGCTTTGATACTAACTCCTACAAGAGAGTTAGCGGCACAAGTTCATCAGAATATAGTTGACTATAGTAAATATTTACCATTTACTTCAGCAGTAGTTTTTGGAGGAGTTGGTATTAATCCACAAAAAGCAAAACTAAAAAATGGTGTAGATTTACTTGTGGCAACTCCAGGAAGATTACTTGATTTGATAGGACAAGGTT
>CAWVZX010000031.1:0-10181 GCA_963934755.1 uncultured Arcobacteraceae bacterium
GAATTAAATATTTCCAAAATTTTATCAACTCAATTAAATTACACACCACTATTATTTTCACTTATGCAAAAACAAGATAGAAAAAAACTAGTTATTGCAAACTCTATTGGAGAAATACCAAAATATTTAGAAGAATATCATAATCTTATAGGTCATAGTTTAAGTTATAGCTGGGTAAATTATTCAACCATTGTTGGAGTTGAATATTTATTGAATAATAATATTGAAATATTTAAAGATTTATCTTTAAAAAATAATCAAATTATTTATCCTGTGAAGCTATATACTGTAGGTAATCATTCATTTAAGTTAATAAAATAAATTCAATTGAATTTATTTTATATGATTTAAAATTTGAGTTAAATCTTTTGTATCTATAATGATATTTGCTTCTTTTTTTAGAATTTCTTTTGCACAAAAAGCAATTCTTGTATCAGCATGTTTGAACATGCTTCTATCATTTGCTCCATCACCAACAACTAGTGTATTTTCCCTTGAAATACCCAAAATACTTTGTAACTTTTGTATCATATTACCTTTACTATGATCAAACATCATATCGCCACCCACTAGTCCTGACAATAAACTGTCCTTATGATGTAATATATTTGAGAAGTCTGCATCAAGACCAAGTAAGTCTTTTGCAGGTGAAGTTGCAATTGTAAATCCACCACTAAAACAAATAACTTTGTAGCCTTTTACTTGTAGAGCAGATACAATCTCTTTGGCCCCTGGCATAAGAGGAAGGTTCTTTCCTATTTCTACTGCTTTTTTATATTCCAATCCTTTAAGTAACTCTACTCTAGTTATTAAACTTTCAAAAAAATCTAATTTTCCATTCATTGCAAGATCAGTTATTGCTGCAACTTCTTTTTCTAGTCCTAATTCTGCTGCAAAAAAATCTATTGTTTCCCCATCCATTAATGTAGAATCAAAATCAAATATTGCTAATTTCATTATTTATACCTTTTGTGTTATAATATAAGGCAATTATATCGACACTTTCTTTAGAAATTGATTTATTACAAAAGGTTAAACTTATATGTTTGAAACATTAATAAAAACACTAGAAGAAGATAAATATCTAACACTTGAAACCACACCATCCCATGAACCAACTATGGATACTATTTTAGATAATATAGAAAAATATGCTTTAAATAAAAAGATTTGTGCTTTTAGTGTTACTGATAATCCGCTAGCAAAATTGAAATATAATGCAATGTTTGCAAGTGTAAAAATACAAGAAAAATTTAATAAACCAGTACTTGCAACAATGAGTATGAGAGATAGAAATAAAATAGCATTACAAAGTGATTTATTAGCTGGGAATGATTTTGATATTAGAGCTATTCTTACTCTAACTGGAGATCCTGCTCATATGAGTGACCAACCTCGTTCGAAAGGTGTATTTGAAGGAAATTCGAATATGTTATTAGAGATTATTAATTCTTTTAATAATGGCATGGATTATGCAGGAAAACCATTTAAAACTGTACCTAAAAAGATATATCCATTTTCAGTAATAAATTCGTATGCAAAAAATATGAAATCTTTAGAAAAGAAAATATTTAAAAAAGTTTTTAATAAAACACGAGGTATTATTACTCAGCCTATATATGATTTAGAAAATGCAAAACAATTAATAGAGTACTTTACAAATGTACAAAATGAATTTTCTGATGAAAGAAAAAAGTCTCAATTAATAATAGGAATATTCCCAATCACAAGACTACGAACCGCACAATTCTTATCTTCCCATGTTCCTGGTATTTATGTACCACAAAATTGGATTGAAAAGTTAGCTAAAGCTTCTAAAATAAGTATTGAAGAAGAGTACAAGATCGGCATGAAACTCAGTTCTGAACTTCTGACATCTGTACAAGCCGTCCATCCAAAGATACACTTGATGACTGCAAATAAATTTGATGTTGCAAATGAGTTGCTAAATTAATAAAGGAAAGAAGTGTTCACAATAAAAAACATATGACACAATTAAGAACTATATCTATAGGTTTTATATTTGTCTTGATTATTACTTTTACTTTATTTATCATTATATTTTTAGATGAAATTATAAAAAACCTTAGTGAGGAAATGATAAAACAATTTTATAAATATAAAGAATATTATAAAAAAATAAAACCTTTATTTAATAGTTTGGTATTAACTTGCTCTTTCCTTGAAACTAAAGATCATACGATTGACACTTTAAATGTAAATATTAAGAGTTTGATATTAAAGCAACTAGAACAAGGAAATATAAGTATTAAAAATACAATAATTAATGCAAAATTAGATATAAATATAAAAAATAAAACAAATATAGTGGGAACTCAAATTATAGATGTTCTTTCTAGTGATATTGCATTTAAAAAAACTAATAAATATATTGTAATTTTAAATAAATCATTCATAAAAACAAAAGGAATAAAAAGTAATGTATCTATCTTTGGAGATTTAAGCAATCCCAAATTCAAGATCACTTCTAATATAGAAAATGTATTAAAAGATAAAGTTAAAAATGTGTTCGATTCTCAAGAAAACAGTATTAAAAAAGAAATTAAAATAAAAGTAAAAAATCAAGCAAAGAGTAAATTAAAAGGGATTTTGGATTTTAAAAGATGAAAATAAAATATGCTAGTATAGATATAGGATTAAAAAGAATAGGTTGTGCAGTTTCCTTTATGTCAGGAATAGTTAACCCTCAAGAGGCAATATTAAGAAAAAATAGAAACCAAGCTAGTGCTGATTTAGATAATTTTTTAAATGAATGGGAAATTGACACCTTGGTAGTGGGTTATCCAGCTTCAAGTAAAGATATGATAAAAAGGGTAAATCATTTTGTTACGCTATTGAAATTTGATGGCGAAATTGTATTTCAAAATGAAAATTTGAGTTCACAAGAAGCAAGAGAGTTAACAATGGGTGTAATAAAACATAAAAGAGATGGTAGATTAGATTCAATTGCTGCAAAGATTATTTTAGAAAGATATCTAAATAAAATGGGCTCTTAATATGATAGGGATAGATTTAACAATAATATCACGAATTGAGGGTGTTCTAAATCGGAAAGGGCAAAGATTTTTGGACAAATGTTTTACTGTATCGGAGCAGGAATTAATTAAAAATAGCTCAACTCTATCTGGTTTTTTTGCAGCTAAAGAAGCTGCATTTAAAGCACTAGGAGTTAAGGCAGATGAATGTACTTACCATGATATAATAATATCAAAAACAAAAAAAGGTCAACCAGTGCTTAAATATAAAAAAAAGATTCGTAAAAAATTTCACATAAATGAGTCATCTTTGAGTATTACTCATGATGGTGGTTTTGCAATAGCAGTTGTTTCTGTAAGTAAAAAGTAGCCAATAGAGAAGGCATTCTCTATTGGTAGATCAATTATTAAAGCACAATTCCTCGAATCATAAAGTATATTAGTGCTGATAAAATAGCAGCTGCAGGTACTGTAATAATCCATGCAGCTACAATCTTTTTAATTGCATCTCTTTTTACATATTGTACTTTTTGTGCATTTTTTAAATATTTTTTCACTTCTTTTATTTTGTCTTCTTCAATATCAATAGCTTGATATAAAGATACTATTTTTTGGTAATCATCCTTTTTTTTATCCTTTTTTGATACTAAAGTTTTAAGTTCTGAGGTAAGTGATTTTAGTACTTTTTTCTCATCTTCAATTGCAACTTGACCTATTGCAACAAAGTCTTTCTTTTCTGCATGTTCTAAATATTCCCTCAATAGTCCTACTCCGAAAATCCCACCTACTGCTATATGAGTAGAAGAAACAGGAAGTCCTAATTGTGAAGCAATAATAACAGTAATCGATGCTGCCATAGCAACACTAAATGCTCTCATTTGATCTAGCTCAGTAATTTCAGAACCAACTGTGCGTATAAGTTTAGGACCATATAGTGCAAGCCCTAGGGCAATACCTAAAGCTCCAACTGCCATAACCCAAAGAGGTATTCCTGCTTCTGAAGAGATACCTCCCGTCATTACTGCATCATTAATTGCAGCTAATGGCCCAATAGCATTTGCTACATCATTTGCACCATGTGCGAAACTTAATAGTGCTGCTGCAAAGATAAGAGGTACTGTAAATAAGATATTTACACCTGCTCTAGTATTTTTTAACTTTTCAGCTTTTGCTAATATTCTTTTTTTGACTATAAAGTATACGGCAATAGCAACCAATAGTCCAAATAATGCAGCTACTGTAAAGGATGGTTGTTTTGTTTGAGGCAAAAAAGTGAGAATTTCAACTATATGTGGCCAAATTTTCTTTAAGCCCTTTAGTGTCAAGTAAGTTACAAATGCCCATGACATAATTGATACGAATACGGGAACCCAAATTTTAGCTGACTCTATTTTATCTTTTTTATAAATAATTGTTTTTTTAATTGAAAATAAAAATGATGCAGCAATAAGTCCTCCTAAGATAGGTGAAATAATCCATGAAACTGCAATTTTAGCCATTGTTCCCCATGCTACAATATTAAATCCTGCTGCCGCTATTCCTGCACCCATTACTCCACCAACTATAGAATGTGTTGTAGATACAGGGGCTTTTGCCATTGTGGCAAGGTTTAACCATAGTGCAGCTGCCAAGAGTGCTGCCATCATTGCCCAAATAAAAGAATCTGTATTCCCACCAAATGCAGATATGTCAATAATACCCTTTTTGATTGTTTTGACAACATCCCCACCAGCAATTAATGCTCCGGCTGCTTCAAAAATAGCAGCAATTATAATTGCTCCACCCATAGTTAATGCTTTTGAACCTACAGCCGGCCCAACATTATTTGCTACATCATTTGCCCCAATATTCATAGCCATATATGCTCCAAATACTGCAGCAATTACCAAAAACATATTATTTGGAATTCCGCCTGTGCTTAAAAAACCATAACTTAGTACAGCAACCATAAAAAATAGTGCAATACCAATTTTAATAAAATCAATACCACTACTTTTCATAGCTTCTTTTTCCAATCTCTTCACTGTTAAAATCTCCATTGTAATCTTCCTGTAGCTATTTTTAGTATGCGCATTGTACTATTAAAAAACTTAATAAATTATATCTAAGAAGTGGCTAAATATTTTCTGTTTATCTATATTAAATAACTAGTAGATATATTCTAAAATTATTTATATTCATATTTATTTTTATTTGTTAAGTAAAAATAAATTGAATTTAATTCTTCTATTGTAAGGAAATAAGTAGGCATACTATTCCCATATGTTAATTTTTGACATACTTGATTTTTACTGAACTTTTTTTTAGGTTTTTCAAGTTTACTATCTAATGATAGAAGAAAGTTTTTGTATGAGATATTTGTAATATCAGTAGATTTTATTTTACAATTATATTTTAATTTATTTTGGATATGCGTAAAGCTAGCAATTTCTTTTCCTTTAGCATTAGCACCATGACATTTTACACAACTTATGCCTCTTGGATTTACATAAAGCATTTGCCCATATTCATATTTTGTAATAAATGAATTGTCAAAATCAGATTTAGACACAAGTATTGTTGTAATTAATAAAAAAAATAATTTAATCATATGTAGCATTCTAACATTAAAGAGCTTATTAGTAAATACAAGCTATAATAAGGGATATTTTACAATTTATTTAGGAGTCAGTTTGGTAACTTTAAAAGAAGCATTGAATTTAAATGAAGAAGAAATTTCATCATTAAGAGACGAAATCACTACAAAAATAGAAGAAACAGAATCACTAGGTGCTTATGTTGAGCAATTGACATCAAATAAAGTTACAAGTATAACATCTGGTATACCAATTGCAATAAAAGATAATATCAATGTTCTAAGTAATCCATTGACTTGCTGTAGTAACATTTTAAAAGGTTATATTGCTCCTTATAATGCCACAGTGATTACTAATTTAGAAAAAGCTGGATTAAGTGCATTTGGTAGAACCAATATGGATGAATTTGCTATGGGAAGTAGTACTGAATCTAGTTGTTATGGAAAAACATTAAATCCAATTGATAATTCAAGAGTCCCTGGTGGTAGTTCTGGAGGTAGTGCCGCTGCTGTTGCTGCTGGTATTGCTATAGCTGCATTAGGTACAGATACAGGTGGAAGTATTAGGCAGCCAGCTGCTTATTGTGGTTGTGTTGGAATGAAACCAACTTATGGAAGAGTATCTAGATATGGCATAGCTGCATATTCTTCATCGTTAGATCAATGTGGTCCTATCACTCAAAATGTAGAAGATGCGGCTATTTTATATGATATAATAAGCGGATATGATTCAAAAGATTCAACAAGTTCAAATCGAGATTATACTCCCGTGGCTCCACTACTAGATGATTCTTGTAAACTTACAATTGCTGTTATCGATAACTTTATTGAAGATGCTTCTGATGAAGTAAAAAAAGGTTTTAGAGTAGCTGTAAAAGCCTTAGAAGATGCTGGACATAGGATTGTACATAAAAATATGATGGATACAAAAAAACATGTATCAGCTTACTACGTAGTTGCAACTGCTGAAGCTAGTGCTAACTTAAGTAGATATGATGGTATAAGATATGGAAATAGAGTAGAGGGCAAAAATTTATCTCAAACATATTTAAAAACAAAAACTGAAGGCTTTGGGAAAGAGGTACAAAAAAGAATTATGTTAGGTTCTTTTGTATTGAGTTCTGGATATTACGATGCATACTATATAAAAGCTCAAAAGGTAAGACATTTGATTAAAGATGATTTCGAGGGAATTTTCAAAGATGCTGATTTAATACTTTCTCCAGTTACTCCTACTACTGCACCAAAATTTGGAAGTTTTAAAACTTCATTAGAGATGTACTTAAGTGATATTTATACTATATCGGTAAATCTAGCAGGGCTTCCAGCTATTTCAATACCAATTACAAAAGATAAAGATAATATGCCAATAGGTTTACAGCTGATTGGAAAAGCATTTGATGAACAAACATTATTTAATGGGGCTATGAGTCTTGAAAAATTAGTTAAATATATTAAATAAAAAGGGGATAAAATATGAAAATTAGAAAAAGAGCATTAACATTTGAAGATGTATTACTTGTACCTGCAAAGTCCGAGGTTTTACCCAAGGAAGTTTGTTTAAAAACAAAACTCACTAAAAACATATCTTTAAACATTCCTTTTATAAGTGCTGCAATGGATACTGTAACTGAATATGAAGCTGCTATAGCGATGGCGAGACTTGGTGGTATTGGAATTATTCATAAAAATATGGACATAGCAGCGCAAAGTTTGCAAGTTAAAAAAGTTAAAAAAAGCACTAGTGGTATGATTATTGATCCAATTTCAGTATATCCTGAACAAACATTAAAAGATGCCGAAAAGCTAATGAGTGAATATCAAATATCTGGTGTACCTGTAATTGATAGTGATAATATATTACTTGGAATATTAACAAATAGAGATATGAGATTTATTAAAGATTTTTCTCAATTAGCTGGGAATGTTATGACAAAAATGCCACTTATTACTGGAAAAAGAGGTACTACGCTTGAAGCAGCAGCAGAAGTGATGCATAAAAACAAAATCGAGAAACTTCCTATTGTTAATGAAGATGGAACTTTAAAAGGCCTTATAACAATTAAAGATATTAATAAAGTTGTCGAGTATCCAAATGCTGTAAAAGATGAACAAGGAAGATTACTCGTAGGTGCGGCTATTGGTGTTGGGCAAATGAATAGAGCAAGAGCCTTAGTAGAAGCTGGTGTTGATGTATTAGTACTTGATTCTGCTCATGGACATTCTAAAGGCATATTGGATACTGTTAAAGCTATTAAAGATGAGCTTGATGTTGATATTATAGCTGGAAATGTTGCTACAGCAGAAGCGACTGAAGATTTAATCAAAATGGGAGCAGATGCTGTTAAGGTCGGAATCGGACCTGGTTCTATTTGTACTACTAGAATTGTTGCGGGTGTTGGTGTTCCTCAAATATCAGCAATTGATGAATGTGTAGGTATAAGTGCTAAATATGGAGTGCCAATAATTGCTGATGGTGGTATTAAATATTCAGGAGATGTAGCGAAAGCATTGGCTGTAGGAGCGGGAACTGTTATGATGGGTTCTGCACTTGCTGGTACAGAAGAATCTCCAGGTGAGGTTATACTTTCTCATGGTAGAAAATTTAAGTCTTATAGAGGAATGGGTTCACTAGGTGCTATGACTAAAGGAAGTTCGGATAGATATTTTCAAGAAGGAACAGCGGAAGATAAACTCGTACCTGAAGGTATTGAAGGTATGGTACCCTACAAAGGATTTATTTCTGAAATTATACACCAATTCATTGGCGGTTTAAGAAGTTCTATGGGATATTTAGGAAGTAAAGATATTCCAACTTTTCACGAAACAGCAGAATTTGTAGAAATTACAAGTGCAGGATTGAAAGAATCTCATGTACATGATGTAACAATCACAAATGAAGCACCAAACTACCATTTGTAAACCTACTAAAATATAAATAGCATTTAACTATTTATATTATCTAATATTTTAAGGAATAATTATTATGGATTCGGATAATCGAGCAATTTCGACACCTATAGTGTCTTCAGCATCATTTTTTTATAAAGATTCTAAGGAAGCAGAAGATATATTTTCAGGAAACTCTAGTCAATTTTTATATTCAAGAATGGGTAATCCTACATCCTCACAATTAGAATCAAAATTAAGTAAAATGGAAAATGGAATTGGTGCCATTACTACTAGTTCAGGAATGGGAGCCATAACAATGGTTTTTATGAGCCTATGTTCAGCAGATGATGAAATTATAGCAGTCGGAGGACTATTTGGTGGATCGTATGCCTTATTGGCTAAAACCTTACCGAGATTTGGCATTCATGCTAACTTCCATTCTGTAAACGAGTTAGAGGATATTGAAAATAGTATTACAAGTAAAACAAAAATAATTTTTTGTGAATCTATAGGAAATCCAAGTTTACGCTTACCTGATTTGGAGGCTATTGGTAAAATTGCAACAAAATATAATATTGCATTTATCGTTGATAATACCATAACTCCTATAATTGTTAAACCATTCGAATATGGTGCTGATGTAGTTATCTACTCGACAACAAAAATCATTAGTGGAAATTCTTCTGCTTTAGGTGGAGTTGCTATATTTAAAGAAGTAACAAAGAATGATAAATTTCATACATCTAAGTATGAATTTTTAAAACCCTTTATTGCTAAACTTCAAGGTAAAGCGTTAATAGGGTGCGCTAAAAAAAGAGCATTAAGAGATTTCGGCATGAGTGCAAATGCCAATAGTAGCTATCAAACAATATTAGGACTAGAAACTTTAGAATTAAGAAATAATCGAATCAATACTACTTGTGAAATTGTTGCTAAAATTTTAAAAAAAGAGGGTTTAAATGTCAATCACCCATCATTGGAAAAGAATATTGATCAAGAGTTATATCTTAAAAATTTTAAAGATGGGTGTGGTTCAATGTTAACTATTGATATGGGAAGTAAAGAGAAAGCATATAGATTTTTAGATAGTTCTAAATTATTAATACTGACTGCAAATATTGGTGATTGCAGAACTTTAGGACTCCATATGGCCAGTACTATTTATCAAGACTTTAACACTGAAGAAAAAAAGTTTTTAGGTATTACAGATGGGCTGATAAGAATATCTATTGGTTTAGAAAAACCTCAAGATATCATCAATGATTTATTAAATTGTTTTGAGGCTTCAAAATAAATAAATTTAAGATCTAAGAAGATAAATTATCTAAAATATATCTTTCTAAGTCTTCTTGCTTAATATCATGGTCTTTAGCTTTATCATATATGCTTGCAATCTCTTTGTTAAATTCTTCATATGGGAAATGTGGAAAATGTAAA
The DNA here is from genome assembly GCA_963934755.1 of uncultured Arcobacteraceae bacterium. GTDB lineage: Bacteria > Campylobacterota > Campylobacteria > Campylobacterales > Arcobacteraceae > JAIOSF01. The sequence continues at coordinate 9,901 of CAWVZX010000031.1, forward strand.
ACCCACATTTGTTTTATCCTTGTTTTAGTAACAGCATCTCTTGACCAATCCTTAAGATTATTAAAAATACCAAATAAAAATGCAGTAAACATAATTGCAACAAGAATAGAAGCATGACAATCAAGAATTTCAAAAAGATTATGTGCTAAAAAAGCTAATGGTATTACAATAAATTGAATCATAATAATAAAAACCATATATGCAGGAGTTGTTCTTAACCTAAACCCTAGCTTTGTACCATCTAGAATCATTCCTTCACGAAATAATGCATTTGCTTGAAG
>CAWVZX010000032.1:0-10150 GCA_963934755.1 uncultured Arcobacteraceae bacterium
ATTAGCCTTTCTATCTACTATCTTTCAATGTTGCACTTCTGATGTGAATTGGGGTAACAACACCATAAGACTCTACGTACTTGCTAATTATTGCGCCACGACAATCACTATAAATTAATAATTCTTCTACTCTTGTTGTATCATTTAATCTAATTGACAAGACAAGCTCATCATAATTGTTTATTATTTTCATTTTATCCTCATTTTATTTTATAATTTGTATTTCAAAATTATATTCAAATTTATGCAAAACTCTATTTTTATCGAGCATAAATTGTATACCTAAAAACTCATCTATATTTGTATTTTCTTTAGATTTTAAATTTACGATTCTATTTTGATTAGTATCAAATTTAAAGCAACTATATCTATTGATTTCATCTATTAAGTTTTGTGACATATTTAATCCTTATACAATATATTGTTTTATGTCTTCGCACCATTTAAATATTCTATGTGATGTTAAATTAGCTTGATTATCTTCATCTAAAGCTAAGCCTACAAATTTATTATCAACAACAGCTCTTGATTCATCGTAAAAATACTCATCTGAAATATCCCATGAACCAACAATATTAGCTCCACTATCTTTTAATTGTTCATATGCAATACCAACAGCATCGATGTAGTTGTATCCGAAATCTTCTTGATCACCTAAACCGAACAATGCGACAGTTTTATCAGAAAAGTTTAATTCTTTGAAGTCTTCCCATACATCACTCCAGTCATCTTGTAGCTCACCTGCCCCCCAAGTAGAAAGTCCTAAAATAATTTTATCATATTCATTCATAAGCGTTATTCCATCTTCTGCTATATCAACTAATCTTATATTTCCTAATTCTTTTGATATCTCTTTTGCTATCTCTTCAGTATTACCCGTGCTACTTGCATAAAATATTACACTTGCCATTTCTTGTTCCTTTTTTATATAAATCTTTTAGCGAATATGGAATTATTTTTATCATATAATCGCTACAGGCTGTTTCTAAACTTGATACTTTTATTTGTATATGTTTATCAAAATTTTCATGCTTAGGATATACAAAATAGATGCATTTTATTTCACGATTATTAATCATCTTACTTGCAATCATAATCTCATTTTCTAAAGATAAATTATATTTATCCATATCTTTAAATATTGGTATAACTCTTATAACTTCATCATTAAAAGGTATAATATCTATTGTATTTTCTCCTCGTTCAATAAAACGATTTTTTTGATTTCGTGAAATTTTATTAAAAACAAATTGAAAAAACATACTTTCTGGTGTTTGCGAAATATTTATATTTGAAAACTCATTTGTGCAATCGTCAAAACTCATTTTATAACCTTTTAATAATATTGATAATTAATATCAATGAAAGTATACAAAAAAAAGCTTTTGTGAAACTTAATTATAATAATTGTTATCATTATTTTAAGATTTGGTACTTATTTGTATTTTTTTGCAAAATGCAGTATAGTTAGTTTGTACTATACTGGATATATTATGGGTAAATGATTCTATTGAAAATTCGGAATTTTTGTTTGTTTCTTGGTGCTATAACACTTTTATTTATGGGCTTTATAGTGTATATTGTAGCTCTTTTCTAGTTTTTTTTGTATATTATTACTATACTAATTTTCAGTTAGAATTACCAACTGAAGCACTTCATAATATTAAGAATTTTTTGATTATTTATCTAAAAATTCAATTTTTACTTTATGTGTATTAAATTCAAGTTTTGAAATATCTTTTTCACCTATTAGTAACAGCTCGAATTGAGCTTGTGTAATAATTGGTAAATTAATATCTCTGTTTACAACTTTTGCAATTTTTGCTTGCATACCATCAAATACTTCTAAATCTTTTTTATCTTTAACAATTAAGAAATCTGAATTTTTATCTTTAGCTTCTAGTAAAACTTCTCCTGCAATTCTTAAAGAAAATTCTTTATTTATTAAAGATGAATTTAAAGCTAGGTCATATCCTCTAGAATCAAGTTGTATATAAGTTGCTCTACTTTTCATAATTACATTTCTAAATAAACAATCTTCTTGATTATATAAAGAAATATTAAAGCCTTTAAAATACTGTGATATTGCAATATCTTCTGAAAGAACATTTTTTTCTTGATTTCTTTTTTGAAGTTTTTTATATATTTTACTTTTGCAAAGTAACTTTTCATAAACTGTTTCAACATCAAACTTATCTTTATATAACCTATTTTTTAACGATGTGTGATATAAGATTCCAGTATCATCATTAGATATGATTTCTAAAACTTCTTTTTCCAATTTATTATTATTTTCAATAATTTCATTGGCAACCAATAAACAATGATCACCAATATAATCTTTATTAACAATCATTGATAATGAAGAATAGTATTCTAATTTATATTTATTTTTAAATTCTGACTGTTCTTCACTCGTTAAATATTTATTAAATAAATCTAGTTTATCTACATAGTCTTGACTGTTTATTATCAAATCATTTGTAACTCTATATAAACTAATAGGTTCTACTTGTAACTCTCTTCCTACTTTTAGAACTAAGTCATTTACTAAAACATCTGCATTCATAAAATACTGATTTATATTTATACAACACTTGTCTTTTGTATCATAAGAGAAATTTTCAATTTCATTTATTTTATTTAACATATCATATATACAATCATCGTTTGTATATTCGATCATATATGTTTTATAGTGGGGTAGATAGTCAATACTATGGTTAAACTTAAATAATTTAACCTCTAGGTGATCAAAAGTTTTTGCCATATTTCATATCCTTCAGTAGTTTTAATCATTATACCTTTATTAATCAAATATTTTCTAGATATATAAATCTTATCTATCCCAAACATAGGTTATTCAAAATTGCTTTGCCAATAAAGATAAGTATACTTTTTGTAATATTACTTATTCTCTTTTATTAAATGTTCGTATCTTTTATCTGTTAGAATTTTCATAAAAGCTACCAAAGCCTTTATTTTTCTCTCGCTGAGTGCTTTTGCATTTGTAAGTAGTTTCATATCCTCTTTTCCTATTGCAACTTCGGGTTCAGCCCATACCTTATGAGTTTCTGGATTGATTAATTGTTCTTTATTAACATATTTATCATAAAACTTTACAACTGTAGTTAAATCAGAAAATACACCATTATGCATATATGGGGAAGTTATAGCAATATTTCTTAATGTTGGCACTTTTATCTTTCCATCAAAATCTTGTGCATTTTTCAGTTTTTTTACTTCTGGATTTTGTAGAAGTCCATGATCAATAAATGTTTGAGGATCTACAACATTTTTAGCCATTAACATTATATTTTGGGGTACTCCTATATTATGGTATTCATAGTTTGTAAAAGTTTCCTTTTCTGCATCTTCTTTTTTAAGAACATGACAAGAAGCACAATTATTATTATTGTTACTAAAAAATAAAGTTCTTCCTAAATCTTCTAAAACTGTTAAATTGTATTCATCTTTTAAATATCTATCATATTTACTGTCAAATGCTGCAAACTCTTTTGTAGTTTCAAAAGCTCCTATGGCCTGAGTCATCATCTCGTATGTTTTAATAGGATTTTTAAAAATATCTTTCCCATATAATTCTTTAAATTCTTTGTTATAGTTTTTATCATTTTCAAGTCTTTTTGCCATAAAATCTTTGCTTGGTATTCCCATTTCAACTGGATTTGTAGGAGGTCCACCCGCTTGATCTTTTAAAGTTTGTTCTCTACCATCATAAAATTGTCCACCAATATACTCACCTTTTTTTGAATCAAAATGAAATTTTGGTGAAAACATCGCGTATGTAGCTGTTGGTGCATTTCTATCTCCTATACTTTTTCCATCATCACCTAAACTACCTGCCCCATTTACACCATTATTTCTATTATCTACAAAGCCATGTTCTGGATTATGGCAGGTTGAACAACTTTGAGTACTATTCTTTGATAATAGTGTATCAAAGAATAGTTGTTGTCCTAAGTTAATCTCTTTTTGTATATGTGCTTTTTGTGTTTGTGCATCCATTTGATTTAAATTACACCCTATCAAAGCGAGTAAACTAAATGCTATTAAGACAAAGATTTTGAAATTATTTTTCATATTTTCCTCCTATTCTTTTATATATATTTTTAAAAGGTACAAGTAAAAGATTTGAGATGCTCTTGAAATCCTTTATGTGTATCCCAAAGCGTAGTTTTTCTTTGGATTGTAAAATCTTCTTCGACAATTGTAATGTTCAAAACATAGTATCCCATATAGCAAGATAGCCTCCATAGTTTTTACTATGATAAGTTCTGCTATGATGTAACTGATGTTGAAATGGAGAGATAAATATTTTTTCTACAATCATTGGGTAGGAGATCTTGATATGAGAATGTCGTAAATTTGAACCCATTATGGCAAATATATATAACAGTACATTTGTTCCTAATATTTCACAAACACCTATCATTGCACCAAATAAATAAATAAATACTCCACTTACAAAACCGATACTTGCAGCATATCTAAAACCAAAAAAGAAGTTTTCAATTGGATGAACTCTATAAAATGTAATTGGAGTTAAGACTTTTGCACTATGATGCACCTTATGAAACTCCCAAAAAAATGGAATTGTATGAAGTATTCTATGTAACCAATACCTTGTAAAATCACTAATAACAAAAAGAGTAATTGTAAATAAAACAACAACTTGAGTATACGAAAAAGTATTTATTCTCATATAACCAAACTCATAAGTTAATAACTCATAAATAAAAATAGCAATCTCTTGTGCACTGATAATAATTGGCAAAATAAGTAAAGTTTTTATAAAAAAAGAAAGGAAAAAATATTTATAGTCAAGTATCGCACTTTTATGAAGCCACAACTTATGACTTAGATTTATCTTCATCTCATTTTTATATACTAAAAGATAAATCGAAGCTATAAAAATTGATGATGCTATATATTGCCAATATATTCTTTGGGAAGGACTTAAGAGCCCAACAAAAGAATCTAAAATATTAATCTCCATCTACATCCAAAATTTTAGCTGTTACGCTAAGTTTACCAATCAATGATATATAATAAGTAGAATGAAGTTTTCTCAAATCCTCATACAGTAAGTTTGCATTTACAAAATCATCATTTTGTATATCTTGACTATGTATTAGAGCCTCTTTAAGATATTTTATAGCCTCTTTTAATTCTTTATTTACTTTATACGATTTTATTATTGTGCCAAAATTCTTAAATTTTTGATCTTCCAAAATCAAAAGATGAGTTTTTAATATAGCTTTTATAGCTACTATTGAATTCTTACTAATATAATATTCGCCTTTTTCATTTGAAACTTTTCCTTTGAACTTTCTACTCAAACCAGCAGGATCACCAACCCTCCACTCTTTTAATTTATAAGAATTTTCAATCAATGCATTTAACATCATTGCATTTGCTGCTAATTCATCTTTTATAAACTTATCTTTTACTTCTATATAAGCATCATAAATTTCTTGTAAATTTTCCTCTAACTTATTAACGATAATCAAAGCAATATTTTTCACCCTATTATTTTCCAAATCTTTTGTAAATAGAATATATTCCAAAGCATTGATAGTTTTGTAAGAATTTTTGTATAAACTTATTGATAAATCTTCTTTATGTGATATTATTAAATCAAGTTGCTTAGTAATATCCTCATTACCTTGATGAAAAATATCAATGTATCGTGGAATATCCAGATAACTGTCATCTAAATCTCCTAAAATATAAAAACTATCCACACTTTTCCAACTAAGAACTAAGTTCTTAAAGCCTTTTTTTGCTTTATCGGACTGCTTATTTTGAATATAATATTTTACTATTTTTATATCTTCTATTGTCTGTTTACTATTTTTCAGAATTATATTTTCATATATAGAGCTTAAATTCTCGTTTGAGAAGGCTATACTTGTAAAAAAAAATATTCCTATCATAGCTTTTGTAAATATTTTCATATTATAATTCCTTTATATATCTTATAATTAATTCTCTTTGAATTTTCGAGAGATTCATAAAGTTATTTTTTATTGTTTCAGATTCTCCACCATGCCATAAAATTGCCTCTTCGATTGTTTTGGCTCTACCATCATGTAATAATTCTGGTGTTTTATTCGTAGCTTGTATATATTTTCCAATTCCCCATAATGGAGCTGTTTTCCATTCTTGTGCTGTAGCTTTAAACTCAACCCTTCCATCGCTTAAACCTTCACCCATGTCATGTAATAAAAAGTCTGTAAATGCTTTGATGTTATATCCATTCTTTCCTATAAACGAAGGAATATGACACTTGACACATCCAATTGAAGCAAAAAGTTTTTCACCCTCTCTTTCACTGATAACTGACTTTGGAATTTTTAAATTACTGAGATAAAAAGTAATAGCCTCTAGCCGTTGAATAGGTAAATCAAAAGTTTTTTTACCATGTACATTTTCATCTTTTGTTGCTTTTAAGCATTCATCTTGTACTGAAGTGCAATTTTCATTTGGAAAAAAATCGTTTGTCAAACTCATGTCACTTACTGCAGCTGCAGCTGTTTGATGTATCAAAGAAGGGGCTGATCCTTTCCATGTATATCTTCCTACTCTAAAATCTTTATTTGTAACACTATAAACAATATTAGCTTTTCCAGATATTCCATCATTATCTTTATCTTCTATATCTTCATTGAGAAGTATCTGTTTATCTGTAATTTGTTCTATTAGTCCTAGACCTACTAAAGCTGGAGCTAATCTGTTTGTTATACTCACATTTTTATTTATTTTTCCATATTGTAAATCACTCAATTGATTTTCAATTCCCCGAAGTGGTTGTTTTAAAACTACAGTTTCTTTATCAGAATATATTATATTGATTCTTTTATACTTTATCATTGGTTTTGCTTCAAAAGGAACATCTTCAACACCATTTATACTAATCTGAGCACCATAAGTTGGCTCTTCGACAAATCCATTATATTTCATCATTTTTTGATGTTCTTGTGAACCATTTGATGGAATTGAAAGTCTAGAGATATAACTTCTTGATATTTGATTATTTTTGTTATATACAGATCCCGATGCATTATTTGGATGACAATGGACGCAGGTATTTGCATTAAACAGTGGTCCAAGTCCATCTCTTGCTGTTGTTGCACTTGGTGCTTCTACCCAAGGAATTGTAAAAAAACTTCTTCCCAACATAAATTGGTCTTGCTCTTCATTATTTAAACCATCAATTTGTTTCATAAAGACTTTTTTTGACTGTGTATGTGTAGTATATTTTTTATCATATTCTTTTTGAATATGATTTTCAATGGCAAAAAGTCCCGTAGATAAAACTACGAAACTATTAATAATTAAAAAAAATAAAACTATTAAAATTTTGTTTCATCTTTATCAGTTACATCTTGTTCTGAAAGATTAATACCATTAGCACTTGCAACTGTAACCATCATATCTCCAAGTTTTCTTAACTCATTTTTAAGTTTTACAATAACTTTTGCTTGTGGGTCATTTGGTCTAATTTGATAATCAAAATGTCTGCTTGATTGAGCTATTATATTGATGCCTTCAATTTTATCTTCAATGTTTGCCATTAATGATAAAATCTCTTCTTTGGCTGTATCATCTAAAGCATCAATTGGTGCAATTCCATAATCTTTATCATTGTAAGTACTCATTAAAATATTTTTAAAACCTTGATAGTTTTGTGCAATATCTCGATGTGTATTATCAGAGAAACAACTATGCTCATCTTCTTCACTTGGTGTTAGAACTGCTACTGCTATTCTTTCATTTGCAAGTTCTGATTTGATAAATACACCCATACCAGAAAAGATATTTCTTTTTGCATTTTCTAGTATTATGTTTTTACTTGTATCAACATTTTTACCTAAGAGTGCAGCCCTATAGTTTGTATTATCATCTTTTTTCCAAGCATTTGCAATTATTGATAAATCTTGAACAATTTTTTTAGCAGCTGCACTTAGATAGTCTTTTCTTCTATCTTTATTTGTATCAGTCGTATAATCAGAAATAGGTCTTTGTCCAGCTGTTAATGGACCTTTTGTTACAGAGTCTTTTACAAAATTACCATAATCTTGATCTTGTCCCCACAGTAAAAATTCAATAGCATGGTACCCACTAGCAACATTTGCATCTCCACCATTTTCATTCAAACCTGTCAATGTATCTACAGTGATATTTCTTACATCTACACTAGAACTTTCTATACCCCCTGAATTAAATAAACCTTTTGTATCAATTATATTTCCTTTAGTTGTGACCCCTTTTGCATTTATAGTATAATCAATCATATTTTCATCTAAGGGCCAAGCATTAAGTTGGCCTTCTAAGGCACCATATTGTTCCCAAACCCATCCATCTTCTGCATCAATAGGGCCATTTGAAAGTCTAAAAATTTCTGTTTGTCCATATGATTCTCTTGATATTAACCAAGCTGCTTTTGCATTTGCCATGGTCATTTCACTTGGCTTTTGTACAAATTCGGCAATTGCCATTTGTAGTGCTTTTGCATCATTTAATGTATCATTGTAATTTGCTGTAGCAATATTTGCATAGGCAACTAATAAAGAAGCCTCATTTGATTTTGGTGTTACATTATTTTCATTACAACCTAACAGTATAATAACAGTAGCTAAGATTAATCCACTTAGTATAATTTTTGTTTGTTTAATCACTATTTTTCCTTTTTTAATCTAATATATTTATTTCTATATTAATTTTTAACTCGCAATAATCCTATTTCTTTATCCACTATATATAATCCACGACCTTCTAAACCAATAATATCAATTTTGTCAAGAATCCCATTAAATAATGCTTCCTCCTCATGTTGTTCTCTTACATACCATTGTAGAAAGTTAAATGTTGCATAATCTTTTTGATTTAATGTAAACTCTACTAATTCATTAATTTTAGCTGTTATATACTTTTCATGTTTATATGTTTGCTCAAAAACATCTTTTAAATCTTTAAATTTATTCTCAGGAGATCCAATGCCAGACACAATTGCTTGTCCGCCAGTTTCATTGATATAATTAAATAACTTATGCATATGACCTAATTCTTCATTTGAATGATCAATCAAGAATCCTGCTGCTCCATCCAATCCTTTTGCTTTACACCACGAAGACATAGACAAATACAAATTTGATGAAAAATGTTCCAAATTTATTTGAACATTTAACTTTTTTAATATTTCTTGTTTTAACATAATTTTTCCTTTTTTAATTTTAACTCTAGAGTAACTCTCTATGCAATTCTATTCTTTATATATTCTTTTTATTTTGAAATTCTTTTGAATACTCCTATAATTTTTAATAATTTCCAACATTTAATTCCTATTCAGTTTACATTCTTGAGATGCATAACAATCTGCACAATCAGTTATATTCATTATCTTTACATATTCATCATAAATGCAATTTACACTTTTTTTTGAACAAATAAGAGGTAAATTTCTTTTTTTAGCTTCTATTTTAAAATGTTTCATTGCATTATGATTTAAAAATGAAGTGAGCATCACAACGCAATTTGTATCAACTGGAATAGCTTTTCTGCATACACTTGCTTTGTTTCTTGCATCCCAGTGTTTGATTTTGCTAGCACCAAGACTTTTTAATACATCGCTAATTTTATTTATATTATCTCCACCAATTATTAAAATACTCATAATTTACCTAAGCTAATGCTTCTCTAGTAACTTTAAGTATTTGACTTCTTTCAATATTACTATGACGCATTTTTATAATATTTGATATGGGAGACAATAAGTTTTCACTCTTTTTAAACCCAGAATGAATTATTTGTTTATTTACTTCTAATCTTAATTCAGAATCTAACATTTTAAAACCTTTTTATTGATATTAATTATTAATATTAAAATAATATACTAAGTATACTTAATTTACTCTTAATAATGATAATTATTATTAATAGTATAAACAATTCTAGTTAATTAAAATAAAAAGGATCAGTTGTAAAAGTTGTGACAGATTAACATTTGAATCAACAAAAATTATATAATTGGGTGAGTGCATGTAGAAAAGAGTATAATATGCCATTTAGGAACATGAATAAAAAAGAAAGAATAAAAAAAGCCCATAAAAAAACATCTTAAAAGTTG
>CAWVZX010000033.1:0-10136 GCA_963934755.1 uncultured Arcobacteraceae bacterium
AGTATGCGAAAAAACAGCCTTTAGTAGCATCCTATTTATCAGAAACATCCAATGACCCAGATACTGAAAGATTAATCGAAGCAACGGCTTTTTTAAATGCCAATTTAAAAAAAGAACTGGATGATAGTTTTGGTATATTTTCTAATGATTTAATAGATATTATTTATCCTGATGTTGTGAAATCAAAGCCTTCAGTTTCGATTGTAGAGATAAGCCCAACATCAAATTTAAGTGAAAAACTTTTTGTTAAAAAAGGCTCTTACTTTAATTCAAAAAAAGTGAATAATGTTACTTGTAAATTTGGGAGTACTTGGGATTTGAATGTCTATCCCATAAAATTATTAGATGTAATATTTAAAGATGAGGTAGATGAGAGTAGTCATTTAAAGTTAACTTTTCAGTCAAGTGCCAAAATTAAGATATTAGAGATGTCAACTTTAGACTTTTTTATTAATATGCCACTTCCAAATTCATATACTTTAGTAAAAATGCTTATGAATAATTTAAAAGGCATAACATTAGAGTATGAAAATAAAAAAATTCCTATTCAAAAAGAAAATTTGATTAATCTTGGATTTGAGAATGACCATAATCTTTTCACTTACAATAGAAAAACATTACAACGATTTAAACTTTTAAATGAGTATTTTTCTTTTCCAAGAAAAAATTTATTTTTTAGATTTGAGAATATGCTTAAATATTCAAATCTAATTACTGGAAATAAGTTTTCTATAGTATTTGATTTTGATATATCAGACTTGTCTTTATTGGATATGAAAAAGATCTCAATACTACTATATTGTATCCCTGTAGCTAATATTTTTATGTACGATACTGAACCTGTAAAAATAAATTATCTTAATGAAACTGTAAAAGTTGTTACTTCTTTTAATGAAGAAGAAAATTACTTGCTATATGAAATAAATGAAGTCAGAGGATTGAAGAATTCTAATCCTCAAAGAAATACCTATGCTCCTTTTAATCATTTTAATGACGGAGAATATGTATATAAATTTTTCAGAAAAAAAGCACTGGGAGATTTTAGACAAGAAGAAGGCTATTTGCAAGTATTTTATAAAAATACTGAAAATATTGATGATCTTTTAGCTATAAATGCAAATGTAACGAATGGTGCCTTATGTGAATCTTTACAAATTGGTGATATCAATTTAAGTAGTGAAAACTCTCCTGAATATTGTACTTTTTCAAATGTAATAATTCCTTCAACCTACATAGAATCACCTATTGATGATGAAAGATTAACCTTTATCATCTCACATATATCAACAAATATTTTTGGATTAAATGATATTGAGGATTTAAAAACGATTTTAAAATTTTATGTAGCTGATTATTCGAGAGATAAAGAAAGAAATAAAATCAATTTAAAAAAGATTGCTTCTTTAGATAAATTATCAATTGAAGATAGTACTAAATTAAAGAATGGTATGCTTATTAATGGTAAAGAAATAAATATATCTATGGACAGTTCAGAGTTTGTTAATATTTCTGAGATGTATATTTTTTCGCATGTAATTTTTAATTTTTTTAAATATAGTATTGCCATCAATAATTTTGTTTATTTAAAGATTGTCGATACTTATTCTGGAGAGAGCTTTATCTTGTCATGATGAATATAGAAAATATTATAAGCAAAAATATAAAAAGTCTTTCGCTTTTACAATTAATTCGACTATTAAATTTTGAGCATAAAAATATTCATAGTATTATCAAGAGGATACATATCAGTCCAAATTTAACACTTGCATGTACTACAAGTGATTTTGAAGAAATAAAATTTAAACAAGACAGTTATGATATTATTTCTAATTTTTTATGTTTATATGGTACATCATCAGTATTACCAACTTTTTACACTGAAGAATTAATTTATGAAAAACAATTTTCAAATGATAGCTTAGAGAGTTTTTATAATATATTTAATAGAAGAGCCTATCAATTACTAATGGATATTCTCATAAAAAACAGGCTTATCTTAAGTATTTATGAATTAAAAGATCAGAAATCCTTAAATTTTATATATAGTTTTTTAGGCTTAACTCCTCTTAATACTAATACATTAAAGTATTTGAAGGAATTTAAACTTTTAAGATATATTAATATTTTAAATAATTCTGTTAAAAGCGTCAATGCATTAGAAATATTTCTAAATGATTTATTTGATATTACCTTTAAAGTAATAGAATATGTTAAAATCAAAATCAACATACACAAAGAACAATTAAATCAATTGGGAGTGAAAAATAGTCATCTAGGTACTTGTTATTTAGGAAATAAAATTAAAGATATAACAACAACCGTGAAAATTATTTTAGTAGACCTTACAAATGAAGAATTTAATTCTTTTCTACCAGGTCAGATAAAATTTGAAATGTTGATAGAGGCGATTAAACTTTTTTTTGAAAATAATGCTTATTCGTATATTTTAGATTATTCTATACAAAAAAAGATAGCAGATAACACTAACTTTATTTTAGGGAAAAGAAATTATTCTAGATTAGGTATGAGTACTTGCTTAGGAGTAAGGAAAAATAATTATATTTATAATCATAAATACTTACTCCTGCAATAACTACAGTACAAAAGGAAAACAAAATGGAAACTAATTATAAACCGTATAAAATAACTACGACTCCAAAAAGTGATTTTGAAGTTTTAAAGTTTTTAGGAACTGAAGAATTTAATAAACCTTATACATATGTCATTGATGTAATATCTTCTACTAGCGATATAGATTTAAATTCGTTTTTATCCCAAGAAATTGCTTTTGAAATGCATTCTACTATTGATACGAATGAGATATCGTATGTTAGTGGTATTTGTAAATGTATAAAAACAAAGGGATTTTTTTCAAAAAATCAGTATGTTTATGAAATAACATTAGTTCCAAAACTCTGGAATCTTACTTTAAAATATGCATCTAGGGTATATATGGATGTATCAATACATGACATTATAAAAAATTGTATGAAATTAAATCAATTTGCTGAAGGCACAGATTATGAAATTAAACTAACTGGAGACTATACTAATCTAGAGTTAGTTTGCCAGTATAATGAAAGTGATTTAAATTATTTGACAAGATGGCTTGAAGTATATGGCATATATTACTATTTTAACAATGATTCCAAGAAAAATAAAATAATCTTTTCTGATAATAATACTAATCACTCAGATATTAGTCAAAACAAATTAGAATATTCTTCTCTTGAACATAGGAATAACGAGAAGCAAGACAGAAATATTTTTGAATTTAACCTTACTAATATTCAAAAAAGTACTTCTTTTCAGAACGATCATTATGACGGTACAAGAAAAACTTTGACAAACACATCTGCATCTATTGACACAATAGATGATAAAACATATAGAATATATGGTGGAAATCCACAAATAAAAGATAGTTATGCTAAGTTTGAAATACTAGAACAGCAAAGATTAGATGCTTGTAGATATCTAGGTCGAGGTAAAAGTACTGTTATTTGTATGCAGGCAGGTGGAACATTTACTTTAAATAGTGCTTTTATGGCAAGTAATGGCAAGTATCTAATAAGCAAAATACAACACTCTGGTAATCAGACTCAATTTTTACAAGAAAAAACTGCTACAACAAATGGCAAACTTTATGAAAATTATTTTGAAGTCATTCCTCATACAACTCAATATAGACCTCAAAAAATAACACCAAAACCTTACTTTAATGGTCTGATAAATGCAAACATAGATGGTACTGGTAAAGATAAGCCTTTAATGGATGAGATGGGAAGATATAAAGTACTTTTTCCTTTTGATACTTTAGCCAAAGAGGACGGTAAGGCTTCTATTTTTATACGCGTAGTACAGCCAAGTGCTTCAAATGGAAATAGTGGTATGCACTTTAAGTTACTTAAAGGAGATGAAGTCATCTTAGGATTTAGAGAAGGGGATGTTGATAGACCAGTGATTTTAGGTGCCGTTAATAATACAAAGAGAGTTTATGAAAATGAAGATATTATTTCCAGAGATGCAGATATAATTAAACGTAAAAATACTAGTTTGGGCTTTGATGATGATGTTCTCATTATTCGAACACCTCGAAAAATCGAAATTATTGGGTAATAGATTATGGCTACTAAAAATAATGTGACTGAGGCCAACATTAAACCTAAGAAGACTCAAATCGAGTCTAGCAAATATTTTATCAAAAACGCGACATTTAAGATGCAAAGCACAAATAATCGTTTTATACTAGGATCATCATGAAAATAATACCTGAATTAACACATAACATTTTACCCAGAAGCTTCTCTTATGGAGATAATCATTATTTAGTAGTTACTACAATTTTATATATGGATATTCCTACTCAAAAGATATTAACACTTGATAGGCTGTGGCCAGATGCTCAAAATTTCCTAAGAGCAGGAGAACCAATAGATTATTGTTATCCTAAGAAGAATGCAGAATTTGTTATCTATGGAAGCTGTTATTCCAAAGAGGCTGTGACGGTTAAAGAGGTTGGTTTCAAATTAAAAGGAAAAGACTTTGAATTGGAAAAAGAACTGAGTGTTCTTGGAGATAGAATTTTAAGCAAAAACATTTTAGGTATGATTTCTATTTCAGAACCAGAGAAATTTAATAAAATGAAAATAGGCTATGAAAATGCTTATGGAGGAAGTGATTTTACAAAAAATCCTTTGGGAAAAGGTTTTAAGAAAAATCTAGGTCTAAATGAAAATATTGTGATGCACAATATTGATGTCAAAGAGAATCCAATCTTGAATTATAAAGATAAAAATGCCACTGCACATTGTTTTGATCCTTCTGGTATAGGATGGAAGGGTAGAGTTGAAAAACTTGGAACTTATGATGAAAATTGGCAAAAAAATTATTGGCCTTATTATGCAAAAGATATTGATTTTGATGTTTTTAATTCGGTTGCGAAAGATCAAAGAATTGATGGTTTTTTTAGAGGAGACGAATCCTTTGAGATATATAACATGCACCCTAAATATCCAGTAGTAGAAGGGAAGCTTCCAAATAAAATTGTAAAAACATTTGTCACAAAAATGATAGAAGGAGAGAAAATACTCATTGAGCTTAAAACTTCAATTGATACTATCATCGCTTTTCCTGAGATTCAAAAACTAGCAATAGTCAATAGAGCCGTGATACAAGTACAAGATGATGAATACAGTGAAATAGAAAAGGTCTTTACTGTATGTGAATCCAGAGATGAAGAAAAACATCCTATGACTTATTATGAAGAGTTAATGAAAAAAAACGATGAAGATCCTTTTGGAATAGAAGGAAGCATGAAAAATGATATGCAAGATGAAAAAACTGTTGGTTTTGGAGATATGAATCTACTTAGTGAGATGTCTCTTCGTATGCATTTAAAAGAGTCTCCTCAGGTATTTCAGTCCTCAAAAAGTACAAAATTAATGCAAACAAAGTATAGAGATTATATAGATAAAATGTTATCCAAACCAAATATATCCCAATATGACATTGACTCATTGACTAAGTTAAAAGCACTTACAAATCATAATATTTTTAATGATACTGCGAACAAACAAGTTGATGATATGAAAGAATACAATAAAGATTTAATAGATGAAAAAATCAAAGAAGCTCAAATAAAATATCCAGATCAGGATATACAAAAAGAGTTTGATAAAAGAGTTGACGACATTAAGAATAATCCTCAAATGAAAAAAATCGAAACAGATGGATATGAGTCTCTTCTAATACAAAATTGGAGTGATGGTGCAAGATTTTTTTTAGGAGACAAGAATTATGATTTAAAAAATAGTAGTAAAAAATACGAAGAGCTTATCAAATTTGGTCTAAGAGAGGTTACTATAAATAATTTATTGTATGTTGGGTTTAATGATGAAGAAGAATTGATTCCAAAAGAAAAATGGATTGATAACAAAGAAGACATTCATATTGATACTGGCTATACTTTAGGATATTTTCAGGAAGATCTAGTAAAAAAAGTTGTAATAAGAAAAAAAATATTTGATAAAGATGATAATTATTTGGGAGATGCAAATGATATTGTACTAAAAGGTTCAGAAGAATCAGATCTCGTTTTACTTGGTAAGAATAGTAAATACATTATTGTTGTTGACGAAATTATGGAAGCATATTTGTTATTTCAGGATTTTTGGCAAATCTGTAGTATAGTTGTCATGAATACTAAAGATGATTTTCTTAATAGTGATTATTTTATGAAAAATAAAGATTCTCTTGAATATATATTTACAACAAAATTTCCTTTAGAGATTGATAATATAAAAACATATAATTTAAATATAAATAAAAACATCTACGAAGAGTATAAAATAAAAAGAGATCTAGAATTTGAGGTTCTAAGTGAATTGCCAGATAGTAAATATATCCTTCGTATGAGAAAAGAGTTGAAAAAGAAAAAACGATTGGGCAAAAACTATATAGGACTTTTCAATATCAAAGATGAAGAAGACAGAATATCTGCAGCCATTTATAAACAAGTTGATAAAGCTAAGGATAGTGAGTTAATGTCTAAATTAGATACAAAAGATAGAGAGAAGATTTTATCTTACATTCAAAATGCTAAAAATACTGTAAAAGATAATAAGATTATGACTCAAGATGATCTCATGAAACAGGTTAATCAATCATTAAAAGATATTTATAAAGATAATCCAACAGAAGAAGTCAAAAAAAAGCTTAAAAAATATGTTTCAGCACTGGAAGATATTAAAGCTATAAATAAAAAAGCAAGTAAGGATTCTAAAGAAGACGCGAAGATGGAGACGATGAAGAAAAGTTTTAAAAAATATTTTGATAAAGAACTTGGTAAAGAAACAATGAATTTTTACACACAAGATGAACTCTCTATGCATTATAAAGATTCTTTAGATTTTAGCGATTCGACATTTTTGATTGAAGAGGTAGAAGATATAACTTTCATAAATACCAATTTTAAGGATTCTGTGTGGAATAATACGGTTTTTAGAAATGTCAAATTTATAAATTGTGATTTTACTAACAATACTTTTACTAGTTGTGAGTTTAATGAGTCCAGTTTCGAAGAATCAACAATGCAGAAATCTTCCTTTTTAAGCACAGAAATAATGAATAGTAAATATAAAGATACTTCACTGCAAGATATGATTTTACAAGGTTGCGAATTAGAATCAGTAATATTTTTCAAATGTACAATGTCATCTGCTATGATTAGTGACACAAATTTTACGGACTGTGATTTAAGAGTTGTAAATTTAGATGATATGCTTATGTCAAATGCTATCATAAATAAAACAAATTTTATCGAATGCAGTTTATATAATTCATCAAACATTGACCTTATCATAAGTCATTGTAACTTTCACAAATCAAATCTTTCTCGAATGATTATAACAACATCGGACATTACGAATTGTGATTTTACTAATATCGAAGGGGAATATTTCTTTTTGGCCAAAGAAGTTACTCTCAAAAATGTTGACTTTTCTAATAGTATGTTAGATAAGATGTATACTAGAGATGTTACTGTTATAGATTCAGATTTTAAAAATGTTTCGTTTAATAAGTCATATATTTATGCTTCTTCATTTAAAAATTGTAATATGGAATATATTGATGCGAAGGAGGCAAATCTATGCAGTTCTGAATTTAATAATTGTAATATGCAATGGTTAAATTTGTTTAAAGGAAATTTAACTAAAACACACTTGGTTGAATCAAACTTAGATAATTCTAATTTATATGAGTGTATCATATTTAATACGAAGTTTAGAGATACTTCCCTAGAAAATTGTAATTTTGATCAAACACATTTAAAAGATGGGAAAGAGAGGTATATAGATGAAGATTAAAACTTTTTTAAGAAATATTAAAGATGAAAAATCCATACAAAGTGAGACAATGAATGGACTAAATTTTGATGGAGAGGATTTAAATGATACAAAATATATTGATTGTATTTTTAACCATTGTATCTTTAAAAATGTAAACTTAGAAAACAGTACTTACATAGGTGTCACATTTAATAATTGTTTTTTTATTGAAACTGACTTAGCGGGAGCTATGCTAAATGACATCTCTTTTGTAAATGTTGAATTTGTTCGTTCCATTTTTTATGAAGCAATGTTTTCAAATGCAAACTTTGAAAATACTTTATTTAAATCATTAAACTTGCAATCAACAATGATTAGTGAATCGAAATTTAACAAAATAACATTTGAAAGTGTACAATTTGATGAAGCTATTTTTGCAAAAGTGACTATGGAAAATATTATTTTCAAAAAAAGTAATTTTTACAAAACATCCATCGTAGAAGCATCTTTTGAGCGTGTGAAATTTGATGATGTTGATATTCGTAAATCAATTTTCAATAACCTAACATTAAAAAATCAGGATTTTTCGAATAAAACTTTAGAACACTGTCATTTTATTGGTTCAGATTTATCAGGATGTAATTTTATGGGTGCAAAATTGGTGCAAAATTTCTTTATGCAAACTAATTTATCTAATACTAATTTTGAAAATGTTGAGGCTTCTTTGAGTAGCTTTGAAGGGTCAAACCTCAGTAATTCAAATTTTAAAAATGCAGACTTATCAATAACCTCATTTATAGGGGCAGTGGGAGAAAATATAAATTTTGAAAATGCAAATATGTCAAGTTCAAATTTATCTAAAATATCAGTTTCTAAAGCCAATTTTACAAATACTAATTTGATGTATTCTTTACTTGATTATTCTCATATTTATAAGAGTACATTTTACAAAAGTAACTTATCTTTCTGTTCATTTCACAGTGTTACTCACACAAATTCGTTATTTTTTAGAACTAATAAGAAATTTGCTCGGTATGATGATAAAAAGCTTTTAAAAGCTGAGAACTGGAAAAGGGATGTATCCTAAATAATGATGAAATTTCATTTAGGATACATGTGCTATACAAAATATTAAATACATAAAATATAAATTTTACTTAAGGAGTAAATTATGCCAGGACCAATAGATTCAATGGGACAAGGAACAAAAACAGCAATCCCAAATTTAGTAGATGTTCCAAGCCCAGGGGGACCAATTCCCACTGCAATTAAAAATGATGGAATGACTCCAATGTCAACTGGAGGTGTGATGACAATATTGCATAATTTTTTACCAGGTTTGAATATGCTCTCCAAACAAGCTCTTTCTGTAGGTGCTCCTTTTCCAGGAACAGTATCACAAGGGGTGCTAGGCGAGGTTAAACCTATGAAAGGTAGTGCTGCTGTATTTTATAAAAATCAGCCATGCACATCTCTTGGAGACCCCACCATGCATAATAAGGATAATGCAGCTGGTGTTACTGTTGCACCCTCTCAGGTTAAAGTGCATACTGGTAGGTAACTACTAAAAGATGGAGAGAAATAGCAGATTCTAAAGTTACTACAGATTGTTTACTATTAACACCATTTATTAATAATACTATTTTTATCCACTAGAAAAATACATTATAATGATAACTATTATAATTAAGTTCCAAGTAAGCTTGTATATGTATAATTATTAATATTGAAGAGTTATAAAATGGCTGAAGAGGAACTAAATTCTTTACAATCTATTCAAGATAACTTAAAAGAATTGAATGATTTGAACAAAAATTATAAATCTAAAGTTCATCCTACGCAATTAACATTGCATGATCTGAAATTAGAACAAGCTCAAATCCTTGATTCCATGCATACAAAAACCAAAAATGCGCTTACAGATACCGACAGTGTACCAAAGAGATTGAAGAGAAAAATCAATGCATTTAAGTTTAGCTTTACTAAATATACTGATACTAATATTGTAAAAGCTTTTAAGGCACAAAAAGCACTATTTATAGATGACTTAAATACCAACAAAGAGAATTTTAAAGAATTGCTTGTTGAAGAAAAAAAAATAATTGACGAAAAATTTGGAGATGAATATAATTATGAGAAAATTATTCATCCAGTCTATTCTAATAACATAGAAGACAAGCAAACACTTACAGTAGGAAATACTATCAGTATAAGGTTTTGTGATACATTAAGTTTTTCAAGTGGTGACTACATAAATGCAACAATAAAAAGAAAAACAAAATCTAAAGGCTCGTTTCCAACTGTAGA
>CAWVZX010000034.1:0-9896 GCA_963934755.1 uncultured Arcobacteraceae bacterium
GCTGGTGATAAAAAAACTGTATGGGACTATATGGGTAGATTTAGACTTTACCTAGCAGAGCAAATGGATATCATTCCAGCAGATGCATTTGAGTTTTTATGGGTTGTGGACTTTCCAATGTTCGAAACAGTAGATGGTAGAACAAAAGCACTTCATCATCCTTTTACTATGCCTAAGTCTCTGAAAGATGTATCTGATCTAGAAGCTATTGAATCTATTGCTTATGATATCGTTTTAAATGGTACAGAGCTAGGTGGTGGTAGTATCAGAATTCATAAAAAAGATCTTCAAAATAAAGTATTTGAACTTATGAATATATCAGAAGAAGAGCAAAGAGAAAAATTCGGTTTCTTACTTGACGCATTAGAGTTTGGTGCGCCTCCACATGGTGGGTTTGCTTTAGGTTTTGATAGACTAATCATGCTCATGGCTGGTACAGATTCTATTAGAGATGTTATTGCATTCCCTAAAACACAAAAAGCTCAATGCCTTCTTACTGGGGCACCCGATGTAGTAAGTGAAGAGCAACTAAAAGAATTAGCATTAAGAATTAAAAAAACTGAAGCATAAGAGTTAAATAAGAATAAGATATTCCTATAAGTCCAAAGGCTGGAATAAAATTATTGGCAAATGATATTATCTCAAAATTTTACAATTAATGCTATAAATAATCTCTTTAACAAGTTATTTGGTCACAAAGAAGATTTAAAAAATAGTGTATCATACAAATATTATATAATATGCGAGATATCAAATACTTTAAAGTTGATATTTGATACACTATTAAATATTAGAAAATAAGGAATTAAATGAACTCAAACCAATCTTTTAGTACAGCTATCATTTTTTTATGTTTTTTAGTTGCCAGTATTGCGACCATAGGAAGTCTATTTTTTAGTGAAATAATGCATTTTGTACCCTGCTCTATGTGCTGGTATCAAAGAATATTTATGTATCCATTGGTTTTAATTTTTTTAGTAAACTTACTATATCCAGATGACAAAGTTTTTAAATATGCGATTGCCTTGGTTGTGACAGGTTTATTCTTTTCAATCTATCATAATCTATTAATGTTTGATATCATTCCTAAGTCAATCGTACCTTGTGTGAGTGGAGTTCCTTGCTCTACTGAATATATAAATTGGTTTGGTTTTATAACCATTCCGTTATTATCTTTTATGGCATATTTTATGCTATTTATATTATTAATTTTAGGAAATAGAAGATGCGAAATAAAAAAATAGTTTTATTGACACTTGCTCTAGTAGTAGCTGCTTTTGTAGCAATTACAATGTTTTATCAAAAGAGTGTTGATACAAAAACTCAACAACTAGCTACAAATAATAAAGGTGCACCATTTGTGAGAAATCATTCTCCAATTTTTGGAAATAATACTAAAAATGTTACGATAGTAGAATTTATAGATCCTGAATGTGAATCGTGTAGTACATTTCATCCTGTTATTAAAGAAGTATTTAATGACTATAAAAATGAAACTAGACTTGTATATAGATATATAGCAAACCACCAGAATTCTAAATTTACAGTTAAATTACTTGAAGCAGCAAGAATACAAGGTAAATTTAATGAAGCACTAGAAGTTATATTTAAATATCAAGCACAATGGGCAGAACACAACAATGAAAAACCAGAACTTTTATGGAAATTTTTACCAGAAGCTGGATTGGATATTGCAAAACTCAAAGTAGATTTTGAAGCTATGGATGTTGATTCAATACTCAAACTTGATAGACTAGATTCAGAGATGTTAGAGGTTACAGGAACACCAACTTTCTTTGTAAATGGTAAAATACTCAAAGTATATACATATAAAGCATTATTAGATTTAGTAGAATCTGAAATTTATAAATAAGAATCTATATGAAATTTATTTACTTTATTATTTTCGTACTTGTTTTTATAGGCTGTGACTCAAAAGAACAAAAAGCACAAGAAGTTCAAAGTATTAATACTAACTATAAAAAAGCTGTAGTAAAGGTTGATAAATATACACTCAATACAACAAAAGGTGAAAAGATTACTTTTGAAGTCTCAGATGCTGTACTATTTTCAAAACAACTTAACGGTAAAATGGTTTTGATTAGCTTTTGGGCACCCTGGTGCAAACCTTGTGTAAAAGAGATGCCTTTATTTGTTGAATTACAAGAAAAATATAAAGATGACTTTATTATTCTTGCTGTGTTATTTGATAGAAAACAAGATTTAAAAAAATTAAATAATTTTATGAAAAAGCATAATGTTAATTTTCCAGTTACAATAGGAGAAGAAAATTATGTCTTAGCCAAAGCACTTGATGATGTACAAATGATACCAGAATCTTTTCTTTATACAAAAGAAGGATTCTTTGTGGAAAAATTTATTGGTGAGATTAATAAGTCAAAACTTGAGAAATTCATCCAAGCAGATAAAATTTGAATAAAGAGTTCTAAGTATGGGAAAAAATTGAAACAGAAGAAGATATATTATATAACTAATGCATGATTTCTTCATTAATCAATAAACTAATAGCTTGCCTAATCTGAATAAGAATTTGCTACAATATAAATTAACTTAACAAATAAACATAAGCTAAATAATATTTAAATTATTATCTACTAAAGGATATTCGTGAAAGAAAAAATATACTTCATCCCTGGATTAATGTGTAATGAAAGACTGTGGGAAAGATTATCTCCATATTTAGAAGATGACTATGCATTAATATACTTAGAGATTCCACTTAGTACTAGCTTTGATGAAATAATTTCAACTTTAGATAAAGAATTTAAGGAAGACAAAATAAATTTATTTGGTTTCTCCTTTGGTGCATATATAGCATCATATTATGCCGTAAAGTACCCACGCAGAGTTAAAAGGCTTTTTTTAAACTCAGGTACACCTAGCATTATGACACAAGAAGAGATTAATAAAAGAAATAAGATGATCGACCTAATGAATACTTTTGGATTTCATGAAATTAGTTCTACAAAAGTGGCTTCTTTATTAGAAGAGCCAAATAATACTGATGAAAACCTTATTAAGCTTATTCAGAAGATGTATACTGATTTAGGAAAAGAAGTCTATATCTCACAAATAAAAACAATTAATAGTAGACTACCTTTAGAAGAAAAATTGATTAAATTGGGTTTACCAATAAAACTTTTTTATAGCACAAATGATAGATTACTAAATTATGATTCTTTAAAAAAATTTACTTCTCAACAGAAACATATAACAAAAATATCAAGAGTTGGTACAAGCCATATGATTCCCCTAGAGATGCCAAAACTTTTAAGTAATGAAATTAGGTCGTGGATGAAAAATGATAAAGATTAATTATTTAGAATTTCAAAAAGCTGTTGATACTCTTGGACTCATAGGACTGGAAAATAAGAATAGCATAAAATCTAGATATTTGGAGTTATCAAAAAAATATCATCCAGATATGAAAGATGGTAGTAATGAAAAATTTCAAGAAATAAACAAATCTTATAAACTAGTATTCTCTTATATTGATAATTTTAAATTCAGATTTACTTTAGAAGAATTTGCTGATCAGCATCCATTTTCTGTACCATTAACAAAAAACTCACTTTCAATATCCTCAAGAAAATAAACGA
Organism: uncultured Arcobacteraceae bacterium; assembly: GCA_963934755.1. GTDB lineage: Bacteria > Campylobacterota > Campylobacteria > Campylobacterales > Arcobacteraceae > JAIOSF01. Next base: position 3,621 of record CAWVZX010000034.1, read on the forward strand.
GATATACGGAATTAGAAATACAAGTGAACGTTCGAGTTAATTATAATTGAAAATATGTGTAATATAGTAATAGAAATAGACTCTCTTATAAAATATAATTATTATACGATAAATTAATCTCATCTTCAATCCTTATACTATAGAATTATAAAAATATATATAGGAAGACAATAATGTTATATACATGTGGACATAAAATACCAGATAGTGATAGTATCATATCAGCTATATCGATGGCATACTTACAAAATGCACTTGGAACTGAAGCAAAAGCATGCAGACAAGGCGAAATGAATCCTGAAACAAAATTTATTTTAAATAAGTTTAATTTAGAAGCTCCAGAATTAAAGACAACTTTTGCCGGATGTGATTTATTTATGACAGATTATAATAACTATACGGAAGCTCCAGATGATATAAAAGAAGCAAATATCGTAGGAATCGTAGATCATCATAAACTAGGTGGTTTAGTAACATCGGGACCACTTGACTGTTGGATAAGAGCCGTTGGTTGTACTAACACAATTGTAAAAGAGATGTTTGATTATTATGAAGTAAAAATTCCCAAAGATATAGCATCGGCTATGATGTGTGCAATTTTAAGTGATACTGTTATATTTAAATCACCTACATGTACAAAAATAGATACCAAAACAGTAAAAGAATTAGCAAAAATTGCAGGGATTGAAGATTTTAAAGCAATTGGATTAGAAATGTTTACTGTAAAATCAGAAGTTAAGGGAGTACCTTTTAGAGAACTTATAAAAAGAGATTTTAAGAACTTTGTGATGAATGGTAAAAAAGTTGGTATTGGTCAACTTGAAGTAGTTGACTTATCAATTTTTGATACACTTAAAGATAATCTTATAGCTGATATTAAATTGTTAAAAGAAGAAGAAGATTATGATACTATACTTCTAATCTTAACTGATATTATGGCTATGGGTTCACAAATTTTAGTCGCAAGTTCGTCTATTGATATAGTTGAAAAAGCATGGGATATTAAAGTTCAAAATGATCAGTTTTGGCTAAAGGGATGTCTTAGTCGTAAAAAACAAATAATACCATTCCTAGAACCAGCTTATACGCAATGAAAACTTCATCTAAATCGCTTTACACGATAAAGAAGCACTTGTAACTCTTTTGATGGCAAGAGATGGAATTCTAAAACCTTTTGTTTCTTTGATGAATAAAGAAGAAACTAAAGAGCTAAATAAAACAGAATATTTCTATGATGGTTTAATTGATTTATACCATACGACATCATTAGCATAAAATAAATGGAAAGCCTCTTTTTTTTTAATACAAATAAAGAGAGAAAGTTCTTTTTTTTTATTATTTTTTTCAGCTTTATATTTTCCGTATACATGGAATATATAAAGTATAATAATTTTATTAAAAATGAAGTTTTTAAGACTAATGGAATAGTTGTAAATATGTATCATAAATCAAAATATAGTACATTAAAAGTACAAACGGATGACTTTATCTTTTTTACATCAATAGTGCCAAACTCTCAAATCAAATTATTGCAGGAAATAGATCTTTTTATTCTAACAAAAAATATAAATTTTATTTCCTATTTACAAGGTTTTTACACAAAAAGCTTTAATATTACAGACAAGCTAGAAAATATTTCTAAGAAAGAAAAGATATATAGTCTAATAAACTCTCAGCATAGTAGTAAAGAAATATCATCACTTTACTCAGCCCTTTTCATAGCTACACCATTAACAAGCAAAATAAGACAAGTTTCAAGTCAATTGGGTATCTCACACTTAATAGCAATTTCAGGATTTCACTTAGCAGTCATTAGTTTTGTATTGTATTTTATTATACATATGTTATATTCGACTATTCATGCTAAACTTATACCCTACAGAAACAAGAAATTTGATATTCTATTTTTTACTGTCTTTATATTATTATCATATCAAATATTCTTGAATAATCCACCATCTCTATTGCGAGCGTTTGTCATGTTTGTATTTGCTTTATTTTTATTAAGAAATAATATAAAAGTAATTTCATTTGAAACTCTATTAATAATCACATTATTTATTATTGCTATGTTTCCGAAATTACTTTTTTCCTTATCTTTATTGTTTAGTATTTCTGGAGTATTTTATATTTTCTTATTTTTAAAGTATTTTAAGAATGTAAATAAATATATACAATTTCTTTTATTTAATTTTTGGATATATTTTGCTATCAACCCTATTACACATTATTTTTTTGGTACTCTAACTAAGGAACAACTTTATTCTCCAATCCTGACTATACTTTTTACTGTATTTTATCCAATAAGTATTATATTACATATCTTTAATATAGGAAGTTTATTTGATGGTTTCTTACAGAGTGTAATAAATATAAATATAACTAGTATGGAAATATTTACTCCATTTCTGGTATTTATATTTTATATTGGGGTTAGCCTATTCGCAATTAGAAATAAAAGCGTATTTATTTTACTAAATACACTAATTATATCTTACAATATATGGTTATTTAGTTTTATTTTTTAATATTTAAAAATCATTTCCATTGCATCTGTACTACCCCTAATATTCTTAACACTTTGTGTGCCTGAGCTATCTGGATCACCCATTTTATTTTTTACATTAACAAAGCTTGCAACTTCTTTTATATAATTCAAGTTTAAATTAACAAGAATATGTAGTCAGAACTTCAAAAGGAGTTGGTCTTGCTTCATAGGGCCAAATTTGTCTAGAATATTGATAGTGTTGATATGTCTGAATAAAATCTTTGCTAAATACAGGTTGTAAAAAGTCATTATCTATTATCAAGCCTTCGATAGCCATTCTTAAAGTATTTGGCATTTGAAGGATATCTCTTTCTCTAATCTCATCAAGTGATAATTCAAATAAATCTATGTCCATAGGACCAACTGGTTCAGTTTTATTTTTAATTCCATCAATTCCTGCCATCATCATAGCAGCAAATGCTAGATATGGATTAGCAGTAGAATCTGGAAATCTCATTTCAAGTCTAGTAGCAGGTGCTCCAGCTCCATAAGGAACTCTACAAGCAGCTGATCTATTTTGTGCTGAATAAGTCAAAATACTTGGTGCTTCAAAACCAGGTACTAGTCTTTTGTATGAATTTGTTGAAGCATTAGTAAATGCAGCAACAGCAAATGCATGTTTAAATATACCACCAGCATAATATCTTGCATTATCTGATAAGTTACCATAGTTACCTTTTGTATAAAAAGTATTCACACCCTCTTTCCAAATTGATTGATGAACATGCATACCATTACCATTATCACCATGAATTGGTTTTGGCATAAATGTAGCTGTTTTGCCATTTAAATGTGCAACCATTTTAACTACATATTTAAGTTTTTGAACATTATCTGCTGCTTCAACTAAAGTACTATATACAATTCCTATTTCATGCTGACCTTGTGCAACTTCATGGTGTCCTAAAATAACCTCTAGTCCAACTTGTTCTAAAATTAACATGGTTTCAGCTCTTAAATCTACGCCTTTATCTACAGGTGCTACAGGAAAGTAACCACCTTTGTTTCCAGAAATATGGCCCATATTTCCACCTTCATAACTTGTATTTCTATTCCATCCACCATCTTCAGTGTCTACTTTATAATGTGATTCATGTGGTCCATCTTTTATTTTAACATCTTCAAAAATAAAATATTCGTTTTCAGCACCAAAATAAGCAACATCACCGATATTAGCAGAAGCTAAATATTCTAACGATTTTGTAGCAATACTTCTTGGACATTTTGCATACATTTCGTTTTTGTAAATGTCATAAACACTACAAATAACGATAATAGTACTATCAGCTGTAAATGGATCTAAAAATGCAGTTTCTACAGATGGTTTTAAAATCATATCTGACTTTTCAATTGGTTGCCACGCATCAATACTCGAACCATCAAAAGGCATACCATTTTCTAGTTGGGCTTGTGTAACAGCCGACATTCTATAACTGATATGATGCCAAGCACCTTTAATGTCTGTAAATCTAAAATCTACGAACTCAACTTCATTTTCTTTACAGTAACTAAAAAAATCTACTGTAGTATTTACGAATTTTCCCATTTATTAAATCCTTTTTTTATATTATATTGTAACCAATTAGTATATAATGTCAAGAACGAATATGTATAAATTACATAATAAAATAAAAATTGTTTCTTTTTAAAACAAATTTTGTATAATAAGAAAAAATAGGATTTAATAATGACAAAGCAAAATGCTACCAAAAATCTAGATAATATTATTGCGAAAATAGAATTCTCAAGACTACAGGTTCATAACCATAAAATAGTGCAATTACTTGCTATTAGTAAATATTCCAGCTCTAATGATATTGAAAAACTATATGAATCAGGACAACGAGCATTTGGTGAAAATAAAGTACAAGATTTAAAAATAAAACAAGAAGAATTAATTGATCTACCTATTGCTTGGCATTTTGTAGGAACTTTACAAAAAAATAAAATCAATAATCTGATTGATTTAAATCCTATTTTAATGCACTCTCTTGATAGTTTAGATCTAGCAGAAGACTTAGATAAGAAATTAAAAAATAAAAATAAAAAGATGAATTGCCTACTTCAAGTAAATAGTACAGACGAAGACACAAAATCAGGAGTAAGTCCAGAAAAAGCAATTGCAATTTTTAATGAAATAAAAGAAAAATATACCAGTATAAATTTAAAAGGTATTATGAGTATTGGTGCAAATAGTGATGATAGAGATAAAATTATAGAAAGTTTTCGAGTTACAAAAAAAATATTTGATAACTGCAAGGATGCAACAATATGCTCTATGGGTATGAGTGGAGACTTCGAAATGGCAATATTAAATGGCTCTACTATGATTCGAGTAGGAAGTGCATTATTTAAATAAGATGTATTAAGAAAGGATTTTATTCATTTCTTAATACATCTAAAACATCAATTTGAGTTGATTTTTTAGCTGGGTAATATGATGAAAAAAAGACAATAACCATCGATCCTATGACAATTGAGATAAAATCAATTGTATCTAATACTACTGGTAATTTAGTTGTGCCATATACATCAGCAGGTAAAGATATAATATCAAAATTTTCAAGTAAATACATACCTGTAAAACCAAATACTATACCAAACGCAATTCCAGCATATCCGATGATTAATCCTAATCGTAAAAAAATATGTTTTACCTCCTTCTCGCTTGTGCCCAGAGAAAGTAACAATGCAATCTCTTTTCTTCTGCTCATAACTGTCATCAACAATGAACTAATAATATTAAGTGAAGCAATAAGTATAATCAACATTAAAACTACAAATAATGCTTTCTTTTCGATCTCCATTGCAGCAAAAAAATTACCATTTTGTTGCCACCATCCAATAATACCTACGCTAAAAGATTCTAATTCTTTTTTAATAAGTAGTTTATCTTTGAATGGATCATTGCTATAAATATGTATTCCGTCATAATGGGTTTTATCTTTTTTTAAAATTGTTCGAAGAGAATCAATGGATGAATACATATATGCTTTGTCATATGCATTAAGTCCAGATTTAAAATCTCCACTATATACAAATCTTTTCATTTTAGGCATCAGGGAAAATCCACTTGGATTTATGGTTGTAAAATATAAAGTAACTTTTTGATTATCAAATAAATATAATTCATCTTTAATACCTTGTCCAACTATCAAATCATATTTTCCAAATGTATCTATATTTTTTACAGCATCTGCATAGATACTATTTATGGCAGACTCTCTATCTTTATCTACTCCAAAAAGAACTCCACCACTCATCGAGTCATCACTTTGTATCATTACTTGAGATGTTAAATATGGCGAAAAAAGAAGTTTTGGGAATTTTTTTTCTAATTTTTTTAAAAGATTGTCATCAACTATTCCATTAATTTTTGGATATATACTTAACGGATAGTTCATTGTAAAGAGTTTTTTTTCAAATTCTTTTGCTGTTCCATTCATTATAGCCATTGCAATAATTAAAACCATCACTCCAATTCCAACACCTAGAAATGCAAGGATTGCACTTATAGATATAAAAGGATTTTTTTTATCAAAAGTAAGATATTTTTTTATGATAAAATTTATTAATTTTGTATTCACTTTATCGTGCCAAGATGCCTTTTTTAGGTCCACTTTTTCCACAACATTGTTTATATTTTTTTCCACTACCGCATGGACATGGCGAATTTCTAGCTATTTTTTTTTCTACAACTTTTTTTGATTCTTCATTATTTAGAGACA
>CAWVZX010000035.1:0-9784 GCA_963934755.1 uncultured Arcobacteraceae bacterium
CACCATTTGCAATCATATATCTAGGTCTTTCATCTACATCGGGCATAAGTTTCCACTTAGGTCCACAAGCAGCTCCTCCTCCACCTTTCCCACGAAGTCCAGATTTGCAAACCTCTTCTGTAACTTCATGAGGGCTCATAGTAAATAATTTATCTATAGAGTCGTATCTACCATTTTTTAGAGCAACTTCAAGTTTATGAGAATCAGGAATATCAAAATTTTTACTTACAATTTTTACTATCATTTCATTTGCACTCATCACTTACACTTCTTGATGATATTTTTCAATTTATCAATAGTCATATTTTCATGATAAGTGTGATTTAAAGAAATCATAGGGGCTCCACCACAAGCACCTAAGCACTCAGCCTCAGAAAAATGAAACTTTCCATCTGCTGATGTTTCTCCAGGATTTATTCCTAAAGTATCTTTGATAAACTTTTTAAGCTCGGGCGCTCCCATGATCATACATGAAAGTGTTTTACAAACTTCAATATGGTAAGTTCCTATTGGTTGTAAATTAAACATCGTATAAAAAGAAGCAAATGCATGTACTTCAATAGGAGTCTTACCTAATCTATCAGCCATGAATAGCATAGCATCAGGACTTACCCAACCTATCTGCTCTTGAACTAACCAAAGTCCAGGAAGCATCATCGGATCTGAATTTGGATATTTCTTTAATATTCTTTCAAACTCTTTTTCATTTTCCACTGTATAAGTAAATTTTCCCATTATCTATCAAACTCCCCGGCAATAAAATTCATACTTGCCATTGTAACAACTGCATCGGCTAGCATTCCACCTTCTATAATATCTGCATAAGCAGCTAATGAATAAAAACTTGGTGGTCTACATTTGACTTTATAAGGTCGTCCCTCTCCATCGCTAACAATATAAAACCCAAGCTCACCATTTCCACCTTCTGAGTAAGAATAGTATTCGCCCTTAGGTACTTTTATCCCATCAATCGTAAGTTTAAACTGATTCATTAAACCTTCTATATTTCCATAAACATCAGCCTTTGCAGGTAAAAGTACTCCTGGAGCATCTACATTTATGGGTCCATTAGGTAAGTCTTTCATCGCCTGTCTAATGATTTTTATGCTTTGCTTCATCTCTTCAAATCTACACATCATTCTATCATATATATCACCATGAGATCCAACAACTATATCAAAATCAAAATTTTCATATCCATAATAAGGCTTGTCTTTTCTTAAGTCAAAAGGTACACCAGTAGCTCTTAAATTTGGTCCTGTAATCCCGTAATTTAAAGCAAAATCTGATTTAATAACTCCTACATCTTGTGTTCTGTCATGAAAAATTCTATTGTGTGCTATTAAACTTAAACAGTCGCTAATAGCGATTTCAACTTCTTTTAAAACATTTACTAAATCTTTAGCAAACCCATCATAGAAGTCAAACTCCAGTCCACCAATTCTTGTGTAGGTATTAGTAAGTCGTGCTCCAGTTAGTTTAGATAGTAAGTCATAGGCTGTATCTCTTGGCGCAAATAAATACCAGTAGTTAGTTAATCCACCCAAATCTACCATATTTGCACCGTTACAAACAAGATGATCCATAATTCTACTTAGCTCACCCGTAATAATTCTGATGTATTTAGCTCTAGGAGTGATTTCTATATTTAACATCTCTTCGACTGCTTTTGCATAACCAATGTTGTTTAAAATTGCTGAACAGTAATTTAGTCTATCAGTATAGGGAATAGCTTGAGAGTAAGTGTGATTTTCACAAGATTTTTCAAAACCTCTATGCAAATAACCTATTTCAGTTACGCAAGCAGTGATTGTTTCACCCTCCATCGCAACAAAGTTTCTGATTGTACCATGTGATGCTGGATGAGATGGTCCAACATTTAGTAGCATAAGATCATCAACTTCTTCTTTTGTATACCCTTTTGCTTTTAGTAGTGGATTCATTTCGTCCATCAAATCTTCAGTTTCTGTACAGATTTGACCTTTTGTGATTAAATAATCTTTTCGTAAAGGATGGCCTACAAATTGACTATGATTTAACAATCTTTTTAAATTTGGATGTCCTTTAAAAGTTACACCATACTGATCGTAAGCTTCTCTTTCAGCCCAATTTGCAGATAGGTATAAATCTGAAATAGTATCTATTTCTAAAGTATCATCATCTATAAAAGTTTTAAGTGTAAACTCTTTTTTAAATGATTTATCTCTAAAAATATAAACAGCAGCAAATCTTGATGGTGTAGCATCAGGAAACTCCAAATAATCCACAACAGTTATATCCAATAAAAGAATATAACCATCTTCATTTTTAAGTTTTGCAATTGTAGATTTTAAATCTTGTGCCTTGATCAACATATCACATTTAAGCATCCAAAATTCCTTTGTATTCTTTGATTCTGTCTTTTAAAACAGATTCATCTTTGGATTTTTTTTGTATGCTCATAATAGAGTCAAGAACAGCTTCAGGTCGTGGTGGACAACCTGCAATATATTCATCGACTGGTATAATGAGATCTATACCTTGAAGTGTTGTATAATTGTCATAAAAACCACCAGAACATGCACATGCACCCATTGAAATAACCCATTTTGGTTCACACATTTGTTCATAAATTTTCTTTAAAATTGGTGCTTGTTTATATGATATCGTTCCAGCAACAATGAGTAAATCTGCTTGTCTTGGGGAAAATCTCACAACCTCTGCACCAAATCTAGATAAATCGTATTTTGCTCCAGCAACACTCATGAACTCTATTCCACAACATGCTGTGCCAAAGATCATAGGCCATAAAGAATATGATCGTCCCCAGTTAACTGCATGATCTAATTTTGTTGTAACTACTAAATCCCCTAAACTAGCTTCTATGCCTAATCCCATGACAGTGCCTTTTTCTTATAAATATATATTAAACCTGAAAATAATAATCCCATAAACATAAACATCTCAAATAATCCAAGATAACCTAGCTCTTTAATATTTACAGCCCAAGGAAACATAAAAATTATTTCCACATCAAATAATACAAAAAGAATTGCGACTAAGTAAAACTTAATGGAAAATCGTATATTTGTGCCTCCAACGGGGTTAGAGACACCACTTTCATAAACTGTATTTTTCATCTCTGGATGCTTGTTATGTGGTCCAATGAATTTTGTTAAAACAAAAACACCAAGTAAAATAAAGCCAATCGAAACAAAAACAACAGATGCAAGAATTAATTCTGTAGACATTGTAGATCCTATATATTGATTTTATACCTTTAGTATACATAAAATTACGTTAATATAAGTTTATTGTTTAAATTTCAATATTATAAGTAATTACTATAAAGGTTGTGGGCTTTCAATACATATTATAAGTATTTATATGCACCTTTTTAAACACCTTTTTCTAAATTATAAGGAATAATTGTGAATAAAAAAGTTCTAATATTTGACCTAGATTTTCTAAAATATTAATTTTCATGAAATACTTGGACAAAAATATTTAGTAGTAAATCACCTGATTCTATGGGTATTTTTAATAAAAGAATGTATAATTAGCTAAATTTAATTGACAGGATAATTACTATGGATAAAAAAGGCATATTAATCATAGGTGCTGGAGGAGTAAGTAGAGTAGCTACAATAAAATGTGCAATGAATATAGACACATTTGAAAAAATAACACTAGCAAGCAGAACAGTTTCAAAATGTGATACTATTGCAAGAAGTATTAAAAAAAGAGTGGGAGTAGATATAGATACAGCTTCTATTGATGCTGATAATGTACCTGCTTTAATCCACCTTATAAATAAATTTAATCCTAAAATAGTTTTAAATCTAGCACTTCCATATCAAGATTTATCAATCATGGATGCCTGTGTATCTACAAACACACACTATATAGATACTGCAAACTACGAACATCCAGATATTGCCATGTTTGAGTATAAAGAACAATGGGCAAGAAACGATGACTTTAAAAAAGAAAATTTAACTGCCCTTTTAGGGAGTGGTTTTGATCCTGGTGTTACTGGCGTTTTTGTAAAATATATTGAAGAAAACTATCTTGATACTATAGAGTACATTGATATTATGGATTGTAATGCGGGAGATCACGGGTACCCTTTTGCTACAAATTTCAATCCAGAAATAAATTTAAGAGAAGTAAGTGCAAATGGTAGATACTGGGAAGATGGAAAATGGATTGAGACTACACCTTTAGAAATAAAAGTAGATCATGATTATCCAGAAATTGGTGTCAAAGCATCATATTTACTTTATCATGAAGAGTTAGAAAGTTTAAGTAAAAATATTAAAGGTCTTAAAAGAATTAGGTTTTTTATGACATTTAGTGATAGCTATATTGCACATATGCGATGTTTACAAAATGTTGGTATGTTAGGAATAAAACCCATTATACATAAAGGTGTAGAAATTACTCCTATAGAGTTTTTAGCAACTTTACTTCCAGATCCAGCTAGTTTAGGTGTAAGAACTCATGGAAAAACAAATATCGGTTGTATTTGTGAAGGTCTAAAAGATGGACTACGAAAGAAATTTTATATCTATAACATCTGTGATCATCAAGAGTGTTACAAAGAAACTGGAGCACAAGCTGTCAGTTATACGACTGGAGTACCTGCTATGATTGGTACAAAATTAGTTTACAATGGTACTTGGAATCTAAAAGGTACTAGAAATGTTGAAGAATTTAGCTCTGCTCCATTTATGGATGAATTAATAAAACAAGGACTACCTTGGAAAGTGATGGAATTATAAAATGAATACAGAAGCACCAAAAGATTACAAATACTAGTGTGGACTATTTATGCAGTTATTCTTCTCTAGCAAAATTTGCACTTCAGATTTCAATTCTTGTCTTTTATGATAATGATTCTTATTTTAAGTAATTATTAAAAATCGTTTCGCTATCATACTGATAATGATTCTCAATTAAAGGAAAGATATCCTTTAATGGCTTTATACCCAAAGTGAATACATGAAAAGTAAAATTAAATAAGGAAGATTTATGAAAAGAAATATTATTGGATTTATAATTGTATGTTTATCTGTTTTTTTATATGCTAATGAAGAGAAACTACCAGGAGACAATACTCTTGTTTCGTCAGAAGCTGAGATACAAAAACTTATCTCTTATGATAAAAAAAAGTATAAATATAGTGTTGAAGATTATTTTAAAACACCAGAGGAAGATTCTTTTAGATTATCACCAGATGGAAAATATTTATCTTTTAAGAAAAGAGAAGTTGATGGGAAAGTAAATGTTTACATAAGAGAGATTAGCTCAAATATAACTACAAAGGTTATAGAAGAAAAAGAACAACCTATTGGATGTTATATGTGGTTAAATAATCAACAACTATTATATCTTATGGATAAAAATGGAAATGAAATTAAACATTTATATGCTGTTGATATTAATGGATCAAATGAGCGTAACTTGACACCATATAAAGGTGTTAATGTAAAAGTAGCCAAATTACTAAAAAAAGAAAAGGACTTTATCATTATACAGATGAATAAAAATAATCCTGAAGTTTTTGAACCCTATAGACTGAATACTCTAACAGGAGATATAACTCTGTTATACAAAAATACAAATATTAAAGAACCTATTACTTCGTACATATTTGATAAAGATGGGGAACTAAGAGCATACGTTAAATTAGAAAATGGATTAGAAAAGAAACTGTATTATAAAAATACTGAATCTAAAGTCTTTGAATTAATACATAAAATTCAATGGACTGATATTTTTAGTATTCTAGCTTTTAACTACAATTCAGATAATAAAAATGATGCCTATATTATTTCAAATTTACAAAATGATAAACGAATTATTTACCTATATGATCTTAAAGATAAAAAAATAATTAAAGAAATGTTTTCAAACGAAACTTACGATGTTTCTGGTTTTAGAACAAGTAAAAAGAATAATTATGAAATACAATATTTTATATATAAAGGTGAAAAACGACATATTATTCCTGTAAGTGATAATTACAAAAAATTACATAAAAAGTTTAAAAAAGAGTTTAAAGGATTAGAGTTCAATATAGTTGATGAAACAGATAATGAAGATAAGTTATTATTGTATGTATATAGTGATAGAGTTTATGGAATGTACTATCTCTATGATCTAAAAACCGATAAAATAGAAAAACTTCTTGATGTAATGCCTAATCTTAAAGAATTAGATATGGCAAAAATGGAACCTATTACATTTAAAAGTAGAGATGGGCTTACAATACATGGATATTTAACTCTACCTGTAAATATAAAAGCAAATCAAAAAATTCCAATGATTGTAAATCCACATGGAGGACCGCAAGGTCTAAGAGATAGTTGGGGATTTAACAAAGAAGCACAACTATTTGCAAGTAGAGGCTACGCAACACTACATGTAAATTTCAGAATTTCAGGTGGATACGGAAAGAAATTTTTGAATGCAGGATTCAAACAAGTTGGAAGAAAAGTAATGGAAGATATTGAAGATGGTGTATCTTATGTTTTAAAACAAGGTATCATTGACGAAAATAAAATTGCAATTTATGGTGGAAGCCATGGTGGATATGCTACATTAATGGGATTAGCTAAGACACCTGATTTATATGCTTGCGGTGTTGATTATGTTGGGGTGTCAAATATACTGACATTTATGGACACAATCCGTCCTACTTGGAAACCATATATCAAAATGATGAAAAATATTTGGTATGATTTAGATGATAAAAAAGAATATGAAATAGCAAAGACAGTTTCTCCTGTTTATATAGTAGATAATATTACAAAACCTCTTTTTGTAGTACAAGGGGCACATGATCCAAGAGTTAATATTAATGAATCAGACCAAATTGTTCGTAAATTAAGAGACAAAAATTTTGATGTACCTTATATGGTAAAATACAATGAAGGCCATGGTTTTAAACGGGAAGAAAATAAACTGGAATTCTACCAAGCTATGATGGGATTTTTTGCAAAACATTTAAAATAAGTGCAATGAAGTCTCAATAGACTTCATTCAGACTGTAACATAAATTCGTATAGTAAAATATTTTACAATCTCAAAAGAATTACTCTCTCAACTTTAAACTTGACCGATTGCCTTATCTAAAGTATATTTCATATCTTCATCTAGTTCGGCCATATTCGATCTCATCCATTGTAAGTAAGTTTTATCTTTTTTAGCTACTTCTAAAACTTCTTCACCCCTGTATTTACCAAATCTAAATTTATTTATAAGTACTGGCGTTCTTGTAAGTTCTGCTAATTTTTCCATAGCATGATAATCTGGATGAACTTCTGTACATTTAGCTACAAGTTTTCGTAAAAAAAGTTTCATTACTAAAACATCTCCTATAGCATCATGAGCTTTTATGACTATATTTAAGTCTTTTGCTTCTTGTTCTTCAGTTTTGTATAATTCTAAAGCATATCTAATGTACTGTAATCTATGATATGGTAGTTCTGGATATAAATGTTTTGCACATCGTAGTGTATCTATTAGAGTATAATGATTTATAAAACCCTCTTTTTCTAACATCGATAAATCAAAACTAATATTATGAGCGATAAGATAATTTGAACTATTATTTAACGATTGAAGTTTTTGGTAAAAATTAGTGTTGATAAATATATCTTTACCTACTAATAAATCTTGTGTAATATTATGTACTTCCATAGCTTGTAGTTTGATAGGTAAAACTGTACTAGATAATTCATCGTATACTTCTATATCTGTTTTGCTATTTATTATCATTCCACCTACTTGGATGATTCTGTCTTCTTCTGTAATTCCTGTTGTTTCTGTATCGAAAAGTATATATTTTGCCATATTGCTGTTGTGTCCTTAAAAAATATCTGGTATATCTACATCTCGTATATCAGTAGATATTGGTGAAGTATCATCAAAGTATGCTACTTCCATTTCTGATGGTATATTTGCCATACTAGCACTATTTGTTGGTTCGTAGGTAGTTATTTCTGGACGACCTGCGAAAGTCTCTTTATCCACAAACTTTGTAAGCTCTTTATGAAAGTCTAGTTTAACTGTACCCATAGAGCCATTTCTTTGTTTACCAATAATAATTTCAGCTTCTTCTACAGGTTTATCTATAAATGCACTCTTATATGGAGGCGTATCCCCTTTATCCATAGACTCTTTCTCTTTTCGTTGTTCATCTCTTTCTTTATATATATCATCTCTATATACAAACATAATAATATCGGCATCTTGCTCAATAGCTCCAGACTCTCTAATATCACTTAGCATTGGTCTTTTATCTGGTCTACCTTCTAGTCCCCTATTTAACTGAGAAAGAGCAACTATAGGTACTCTCATTTCCTTAGCAAGTAATTTTAATCCCCTACTTATTTCATCTACAGTAAGTCGTCTATCATTACCACCCGTACCTGACATCAGTTGAAGATAATCTACTATAATTATTTTGATATTATTTTGTTCATTTTGTGCTATTTTCCTAGACCTGGCACGAAGTTGGTTAATATTTAAACTGCCACCATCATCTACAAATAGTTTTTTGTCTGCTAAAGATTTAAAGGCTTCTTCTACCTTATTTGCTTGACTAGGATCTAGTTCACCTTTTCTTAGATTTTGTAGAGGTATACCAGTTTTTGCACTTACTAGTCTTGTCATTAGTTGTGTTTCTGGCATCTCCAGAGAGAAGAATATCACTCCGTCACCTTTTTCAAGATTTTGAAGTGTTGTGTTTAAAACAATTGCAGTTTTACCCATAGCAGGTCTGGCTGCAATAATGACTAAATCCCCAGGATTAAACCCAGTAGTTTTCTTATCTAGTTCATAAAACCCTGTAGTTTGACCAGTTAAATAACTAACCCCTCTTTCCTGCATTTTTCTAATATGCTCACGAGTGTTAGTTATGATTGTGTCCATATCTTTTAGTTCACTACTAGCACTATCTATAGTTATAGCATATAAATCATTTTGTACTTTATCTACTGCTTCTAGTGCTGTAACATTATCTTCTAGTGTAAGTTTTTTGATACTAGTAGCAAGTGATGTTAGTTCTCTTTTAACTGCACCATCTTTTATCTCTCTTACATAGGCCATAGTATTAGAAATAGGATTGGCAGATAGTATTTCTATAAGTACACTATCACTTACTTCTTTAGTGTCTAGTCTTTTTCTTATGAAGTCTTCATCTATAGGCATATCTGAATTATTTAATGCTTCCATAACAGTAAATACTTTTTGATGAGCTGGAAGATAAAAATCACTAGGTTTAATTACTCCTAATATGTCTTCTATTATCTCATGATCAAAAAGTATTGAGCTTAGTACTGCTCTTTCGATATTGAGTGAGTAAATATTATCCATATGTGTAAGTTTCCCTTGTCCATTTAGTACAGCTTAAATGTACTTATTATTAATTATATATTCTACCTAAATGGTACTGAAAAGTTAAATTTATTCTTTCAACTGTATATTTTTACTATTTACTATTTCTCCTGTTTCTATATAAGTATTTTCTATGCTTTGTAGTTCATAAAAGACTTCCATGGAATCATTTGCAAAATGTAGTCGACTCATAGCAGATAACATAACACCCAATATCACCAAAGATACAAGTACCTCAAATAATGTAAATCCTTGAGTTTTTATATATACTCTCTTACTCATGACGAAATAGCTTGCTTGCCTCATTTGAATGCTTCCTTATTTTTGATCTATTATATCTTAGTGTTTTAAAGATTTTCTTATGATATAATTAATATTATAATTTATTTAAGGATTTATT
>CAWVZX010000036.1:0-9513 GCA_963934755.1 uncultured Arcobacteraceae bacterium
ATATTTAATGAGTGTGGAGCTGCATATAGAGCAAAGTATTTCAATGATTATTTTTCTAATAAATTATTCAATAAAATAAAAGATGACAATAAATTTTCTCAAACTATAAAACTAATTGTTACAAATTTAAAGATGAGAAAAGCTCAAATATCACTTTTAAAACTAAATCCAGAAGGATTGAATTTTAGATCTGTTTTTCACCTTGCAATTAATGCAATAAGACATAAAAAGGAAGATTTAGCTTTAGTGTATTTAGAAAATGCTTTTTCAAAAGCATATTATAGAATGCAAAAAGATAATATTATTTTTTGGCAATATCAACTTACAAAAGATGTAAAATATCTTAATTTATTGGCAAGTAGTTGGGATGTAAATCTATATACTCTTTATGCAAATGATTTATTAAAACAAAAAAACAAGAATATCATTTATGATATAAAGCAAGTAAAAGAAAAGTTAACTAGCTTTGATATAGCTAATCCTTTTAATTGGTTAAAAGTTTTAAAAGAAACAAAAAAAATGGATGAAACAAAATTATTAAAATATCAAAATATGTTTACAAGTAATGAAACATTAGGACATTTAGCTTTTGTTAAAGAGAGATTTGATGGATATAAAAAATCTTATTTTGTAAGACCTTACGAAATATATTTAGAAGATATCCATACAAAGAGAAAGTCCTTGATTTATGCAATTGGGAGACAAGAAAGTAGATTCATTCCTACTTCTATTTCTACTTCTTATGCTATGGGAACTATGCAAATCATGCCATTTTTAAGTCATGCTATTTCAAAAGATTTAAAAGAGGTATATAATATAGATGATCAATTAAATGTGAAGACAAATTTAAGATATGCAAATTATCATTTAAATTATTTAGACAAAAATTTAAATCATCCATTATTTATAGCATATGCATATAATGGTGGAATAGGTTTTACAAAACGTTTATTAAAAACTGAATTGTTTAAAAAAGGAAAATATGAACCATATTTAAGTATGGAACTTCTTCCTTATGATGAAACGAAAAAATATGGTAAAAAAGTCTTGACAAATTATTTTGTTTATAACAATTATTTTAATACAAAAAATAGTATAAAATTTCATACTTTAATAGATAATATTTCTAATTTTTGATTCTTAGAATATGATTTATTAAAATAAAATCATATTTTAGATATAATGCGATAAATTTAGATAAATATAAAAACAGGATAAAGAATGTCAAATAAAACATTGGTAATAACTGGAGCGACTCGAGGTATTGGTAAAGCATGTGCATACAGATTTGCTAAAGAGGGTATAAATATTGCTTTTACCTACAATTCAAATGAAGAATTAGCAAAAGAAATTGTTAGTGATTTAGAAGCTAAATTTGGTATAAAAGCTCGATATTATCCATACGATATATTAAATCCAGAAACAGCAAAAGAGCTGTTTTTACAAATAGATGATGACTTTGATAGTGTTGACTATTTTATATCAAATGCAATGATATATGGAAGACCTGTAATTGGTGGTTATGGTAAATATATGAAACTTAAACCTCGGGGGCTTAATAATATTTATACAGCAACTGTAGATGCATTTGTATGTTGTTCTCAACAAGCAGCAAAAAGAATGGAAAAAGTTGGGGGTGGATCCATGGTAAGTTTAAGTTCAACTGGAAATCTTGTATATATACAAAACTATGCTGGGCATGGTACAAATAAAGCAGCAGTAGAAACTATGGTTAAATATGCAGCTACAGAATTAGGATGTATGGGAATTAGAGTCAATGCTGTATCTGGTGGTCCTATTGATACTGATGCTTTAAAAGCATTTACGAACTATGAAGAAGTTGCTAGAAAAACAGCTGAACTCTCACCTTTAGGAAGAATGGGTCAACCTGAAGATTTAGCATCTGCATGTTATTTCTTATGCAGTGATGAAGCATCATGGATTACAGGTAGTACACTTCTAGTTGATGGTGGAACAACATTCCAAAAATAATGATTCATAAAGAAAGAAATTTAAATTTACCAAATATTTTAGCAGGATTAAGAATCTTATTAGCGCCATTTATGTTATGGTTTATGGTAGATCAATCAAATCTAATATTTGCAGGCTGGCATCCTAGTTGGTTTGATTACTTTGCGGGACTTATTTTTGTAATAGCTTCAGTAACTGACTTCTTTGATGGATTTATTGCTAGAAGTTGGAATCAGATGACAAAACTTGGTAGTATTTTAGATCCTTTAGCGGACAAAATGCTTGTCCTTGCTGGATTTGTAGGTTTATTATCTTTGGGAAGAGCTAGTGCTTTTGCAATATTTTTAATACTTTCACGAGAATTCTTTATCACTGGGCTTCGTGTTGTTGCTGTTGCTGAGAATAAATCAGTAGCATCTTCAATGGCAGGAAAAATAAAAACAGTTGTTCAAATGATTGCAATTGGTTTTTTAATTATGAATTGGCCATTTGCAATTGAGCTTTTATGGTTGTCAGTAATCTTAACACTTTATTCTGGATATGAATATATCCGTGATTATTTAAAATAGGAGTTTATTATGGGTTTTATAACTTTTCTTATTGTATTGTCAATTTTAGTATTTATTCATGAATTAGGACACTTTACAGTTGCAAGACTTTTAGGTGTAAAAGTTTATGTCTTTTCAATTGGTTTTGGTAAAAAACTTATTTCTAAACAGTGGAAAGGAACAGAGTGGTCTTTTTCTCTGATACCTTTAGGTGGGTATGTAAAGATGAAAGGTCAAGAAGATCTTAATCCTGCAATAGCCAATAATGACAATGATAGTTATAATGCAAAAACACCTTTCGAAAGAATCTTAATTTTATTAGCAGGTCCATTAGCAAACTTTTTATTAGCTTTTCTGATTTATATTTTTATAGGACTTTTAGGAAACAATCATCTTTCTCCTATAATTGGAAAGGTTATAAATGATTCGCCTGCTTTTAAGTCTGGATTAAAAGCTAATGATATAATATTAAAGATTAATGATACAACCATTAAAACATGGGATGATTTGAGCCATAGTATTAAGGATTCAAATACAGCATTGAAATTTTATGTAAATAGAGATGAAACAATAAGAACATTTATCATTCGTCCAGAATTAAGTGACTCTCAAAATATCTTCAAAGAAAAAATCAAAAAAAGAATGATAGGAATAGTACCAGCCCCTAAAGTGATTACAATTTTTTATTCACCATTTGAATCTGTATCTTTTGCATATGATAAAACGATTGAATCTAGTAAAATGATTTTTCTAGGTGTCCAAAAACTTATCCAAGGAATTATTCCAAGTAGCGAAATAGGTGGAGTGATAAGCATAGGTACTGTTATTTCAGATGCAAGTCAGTCCAGTTTTGTTGCACTCTTAACTATAACTGCATTGATTTCTGTTAACTTGGGTGTACTAAATCTTTTACCAATACCTGCACTTGATGGCGGGCATATTATGTTTAATTTATATGAAATAATAACAAAACGAAAACCGAGTGATAAAGCATTGCTTGTGTTAACACTAAGTGGTTGGGCTATATTACTTGGATTAATGTCCTTAGGTATTTATAACGATATTCTTAGATTGATTGCTTAAATAACTTTTAATGAATTATATATGTATTTAATATGTTTAATTGTATTATATTCATGCAAAATTAATCCAAGGAAATTAAATGTCAAATATAACTGAAATAGAAACAATAGCATTAGCAAATACAAAAAAAGGTGTTATTAGTATCTCAAATGTAACTGAACCATATGGTGCAGGAAGCGGTGACGTGACAAGTATTGGTATTTCATTAACAGGTAAAGAACCAGAATGGAAAGTGCATATTCCAAAAGAAAATATCCAAGCAGTTATTGCGGCTTTACAAAAAATCTCAATAAAAAACAATTAGGAGCTATTGTATGAAAAGTATTTTACTTCTTTTTTTATTCATTATATCTGTCTTTGCAAATAATAATGATTTTTTGGAACCAGAACAAGCGTTTAAAGTATCAATTGATAAAAAAGAGAAAGCCTTTGAGATAAATGTAAAACTAGACGAATCAATTTATTTGTATGATGAAGTTCTTCAAGTACTTATACTTCCTCAAAATATTAATATAACTAAAGAGCTCAGATTCCCAAAATCAGTGACTTATGATGGTTTTGCTGTTCATTTTAAAGGTATGAAAGTTGAAGTTCCATACAGTTTAATAGAACAAAAAATTGGAAATGAAGCTTATGAGTTACAGTTTAATTACCAAGGTTGTTCAAAAGCAGGACTTTGTTATTCTCCTTTATCAAAATCAATCAAAATGGGTGGAACATCAAGTAGTCCAGGTATAAATGAAACAGATACAATAACTCAAACATTTCAAAATGGAAGCAGATTATTAGTTTTAGCAACTTTTTTTGGTTTTGGAATTCTACTTTCATTTACACCTTGTATTTTTCCTATGATACCAATTTTATCGAGTATTATTGTACAACAGGCAAAAATGAATGATGGAAAAATGTCCGCTTCAAAAGGATTATTCTTATCTGTAGTATATGTTTTGGCTATGAGTCTTGCATATACCATAGCAGGAGTTTTAGCTGGATTATTTGGTGCAAATCTTCAGGCAATTCTGCAAGACCCTATTATTATAAGTATTTTTGCAGCAATATTTGTAGTTCTTGCATTTTCAATGTTTGGATATTTTGAAATAGGATTACCTTCTAGTTGGCAAACAAAACTGAACAAAAAAAGTACAGAAGCTACTAAAAATCGTGGCATTGTATGTGTTGCTGTTATGGGGTTTCTCTCAGCACTAATTGTCGGTCCTTGTGTTGCTCCTCCCTTAGCAGGTGCTTTAATATACATAGGTCAAACAGGTGATGCACTCTTAGGTGGTTCTGCTTTGTTTATAATGAGTTTAGGTATGGGATTACCTTTATTAGCGATTGGTCTTGGTGCAGGTAAATACATGCCAAAACCAGGTGGCTGGATGACTATTATTACGAAAATATTTGGAATAGTTATGTTAGCTATTGCATTATGGATGTTAGAAAGAATTATTCCATCAATTTTATTTATGTATTTAAGTTCATTTTTACTAATAGGAACTGCAATATATTTAAAGGTTTTTAAAAATATAATTGTTAAACTGATTACAGTAATTATATTTATATATGGTGTTATGATATTTACAGGTGCTGTAAGTAGTTCTTCTAATATATTAGACCCTTTAGAAAATTTTAAAGGTGGTGTAACTTCTATTAAAAAAGATAATCTAGATTGGTTATATATAAAAAATGTTAATGAGTTAGAAGATATAGTGAA
This sequence comes from uncultured Arcobacteraceae bacterium, assembly GCA_963934755.1. GTDB lineage: Bacteria > Campylobacterota > Campylobacteria > Campylobacterales > Arcobacteraceae > JAIOSF01. Next base: position 5,317 of record CAWVZX010000036.1, read on the forward strand.
AAAGTCAAGTAAAGCAATTATGCTTGACTTTTGGGCTGTTTGGTGTGTAAGTTGTAAGGAGCTTGATAATATTACATTTAAAGACGAAAGAGTATTATCTGTATTATCAAAATATCAGTTAGTTAAAATCGATGTAACAAAAAATAGTGAAGAGGATAAAGTTTTAATGAAAAAATTTAATCTTTTTGGTCCACCAGCTCTCATCTTTTATAAAGATGGAAAAGAAGAACTACATAAGAGAATTATCGGGTATAAAAATGCTGACGAATTTATGGAGAATATAAAGAAATAAAATGGATTTATTAATATATATAGAAAGAGGTGGAATAATAGTTGATATTCTTATATTGATGAATATTATTGGATTGACTATAATGTTATGGAAAAGTTTTGTGCTTTTTATATCAAATAAAGATATAGATAAAACATCTTCAGAAATAATAAAAGAATTAAGATTAACACAAAATTATGAATTGGCACAAGTTAAATCTATAATTGCACTAAGAATAAATAGTATGGAAACAGGTTTAAATACTATAAAAATTATCGCATCATTATCTCCTTTGATAGGACTATTAGGTACAGTTATTGGTATATTAAATTCTTTTGACAGTATTAGCCATCTAGGGCTTGGGGATCCTACTATTTTTTCAGGTGGAATTAGTATCGCTCTTATTACTACAGTTGCTGGTCTTATTGTGGCGATTCCTCATTATATAGGTTACAATTATTTTATTGGTAGTTTAGATAAAATTGAGATAAAATTAGAAAAAGCTATTTTAGATAAGATTTAATGAGAAAACATAGAGAAGCATTAATTCCTGATATAACACCACTAATAGATATTGTTTTTATTTTATTGATATTTTTTATAGTAAGTTCTATTTTTAAAAAAGAAGAACTTGCTCTAAATTTACAGTTAGCTAATGCAAGTGCAAATGAACTAGAAATAGAATTAAAACAAATAAATATTGAATTATCAGTTAATTCTTTAGCTTATTTAGGTAAAAATATAACATTTGAAAAGTTCGATTTAGCTTTATCTACTTATTTAATAAAAAATAAGTCGGTAATAGTAAGAATTGACAAAGAAGTTAAATATGATAGAGTAGTAAAAGTATTGGACATACTTCAAAAATACTCATTTGATAATTTATCTTTAGTGGTAAATAGCGAATAGTATTACTATTATTATATTATTATGTTAAATAGGTATAATCAAACAAATAAAAAAGGATAGAAAATGGCAACAGCAAGTGCAAGACATATATTAGTTGAGAGTGCAGTAATTTGTAGTGATTTAAAAGTAAAGATTGAAAGTGGAGAAACTACATTTGAAGCTGCAGCAAAAGAATATTCTCAATGTCCATCAGGAAATGAAGGTGGATCTTTAGGTTCATTCGGGAAAGGCGCTATGGTTCCTGAGTTTGATAAAGTTGTATTTAATGATGAGGTTGGAGTAGTTCACGGTCCAGTTAAGACTCAATTCGGGTATCATTTATTAGAAGTTACTTCAAGAAAAGACTAAGGTATATCTTATGGCAAAGTCAAAAGAACATAGTTTTGACATATCTGCAAAGTTAGATATGCAAGAGATGAAAAATGCAATAGTACAAGCTCAAAAAGAGCTTGATAATCGTTATGACTTCAAAGGTATCGAAAAAAACTTTGATTTGAGTGAAGGATCTAAATCTGTTACTTTATTAAGTGCTAGTGACAATAAAATTGATGCTATGAAAGATGTGCTTATTTCTAAGATGAATAAAAGAGGGGTTTCTATTAACTCCCTTGAAGAATTTAAAAGTGAAGATGCTAGCGGAAATAATAGAAAATTTACATATAAAATAATAGATACAATTGAGGCAGATGAAGCTAAAATTATTCAAAAAGAAATCAAAGAATTAAAATTAAAAGTAGTATCAGCAAATCAAGGCGATGAAATCCGTGTAAGTGGAAAGAATCTTGATGATTTACAAAATGTAATGAAACATTTGAAAACTTTGGAAGACTTAAAAGCTCCATTGGTTTTCGAGAATTTTAGATAACAAACTTTACTACTAAGGGCAAGCCTTTAGTAGTTGAAAAGCTATAAAAATCACACATACTAGCACTCGAATACTAATTCTGCCAAAAATATTCAAAAAACTACATTTATACTTGACATTTATAGACTCATTTGCTATACTTTTATTAGCACTCTTAGATTTAAAGTGCCAAATTGAGAAAATGGAAGAAAATGATAGATAAGAAAGAGTTTTTATTAGATTCTATTATAAAAGCGTATATTGAGCATCTTGAACCTATTGGTTCTGGACAATTAAAATTAATGTATGATATAGCATATTCAGCAGCAACTATTAGAGGATACTTTAAAAAGTTAGGTGATGAGGGTTATCTTGCTCAAGAACATGCAAGTAGCGGAAGAACTCCTACAACAGAAGCATTAAAAGAGTACTGGACTAGTAGATTAAATATAAGACTTGATACTGTGAATTATAATAGATTAAATTTATTAGCAAAAGAAATTGGATTGACAGTTTTTTTAAAAGAGCAACAAAAAGAAGTTTTGCATAGAGCATTAAATATTGAAAACTTATATTTACTTTTAGAATTTAGTTCATTTTCTATAACAATTAAATACAATAGTGCATTAGATAAATTTTTAAATGATATGTGCGAATTAGAAGCTTTTAACATCCTAGAAATTGCTAAACAAGTAGGAGCTACAGAATTATTTGTAGAACTGGATAAGTATCTTTTTAATAAAGACTTTGAAATAATAAATATCAAAGAGTTTTTAAAACTTTGTGTAGATTATGATTTAGATGAGATAGATATAAGCAAATTCCTAAATGGGAATATTATGGATAGAATTGACCCCGATATCTATTTTCACGGAAGTGATGGATTGAATGAAATACTACCACATGGTTATATTGGAATAGTTCATGCAGTAAGTATCATGAATAAAAAATTTAAAATGTTAGTAGTTGGTGAATTGACAAAAGACTACGAATATTTTTATAAAGGAATTATATAAATGAATAAAGAAGAAAAAGTCGAAACCGAAGTTGCTGAGGTGGCAGATGTAATTGAAGAAGCACAGGTTCAAGAAGTTGAAATATCTGATGAAGAAAAATTTGCATCACTAGATGAAGAGTTCAAGTCTACAATGGAAGCTAAAGTCGCAGCGGCAGAAGCTCGAGTACAAGAGGCAGAAGATAAATATTTAAGAACTCATGCAGATTTCGAAAATGTTAAAAAAAGACTCGAAAAAGAAAAATACAATGCAATTGATTATGCAAGTGAAAAATTCGCAAAAGATTTACTAGCTCCAATTGATGCTTTACAAATGGCGATAATTAGTGCAAATGGAAATTTCGACCCAGAACAAATTGTTGAAAAATTAAAAGAAGGTATTGAGTTAACTGTTAAAGCATTTAACAAGGCTTTTGAAAAACATGACATAACTGAAGTAGAATATGATGAATTTAATCCTGATTATCATAATGCAGTAATGAAAGCCGATAGCGATGAAATAGAAGCGGGTCAAATAGTTATGGTTATGCAAAAAGGTTATAAGTTTAAAGATAGATTATTAAGAGAAGCCATGGTTAGCGTAGCTAACTAAATATTTCTTATGACCGCGATGTCATAAAACTATCAAACAAATAATATATAAATAATAAATAAGGAAATGAAATGAGTAAAGTAATAGGAATAGATTTAGGAACAACAAATAGTTGTGTAGCAGTATATGAAGGTGGTGAAGCTAAAATTATTGCAAATAAAGAGGGTAAAAACACAACTCCTTCAATTGTAGCATTTACAGATAAAGGTGATGTTTTAGTTGGAGATCCAGCAAAAAGACAAGCGATTACAAATCCAGAAAAAACAATATATTCTATTAAAAGAATTATGGGTTTAATGATGAATGAAGACCATGCGAAAGACGCTATGAGTAAAGTTGGTTATAAAATTGTAAATAAAAATGGAGCTGCTGCAGTTGAAATTGCTGGTAAAGTTTATACTCCTCAAGAAATTTCAGCAAAAATTTTAATAAAACTTAAAACAGATGCAGAAGCTTATTTGGGTACTACAGTAACAGATGCTGTTATTACAGTTCCTGCATACTTTAATGATGCACAAAGAAAAGCAACTCAAGAAGCTGGTACAATCGCTGGTTTAAATGTACTT